>CAZKGP010000262.1:0-3902 GCA_964552225.1 uncultured Acetatifactor sp. | reverse complement strand
AACAAAAATTTAATCAAATGGTTGCAGGTGTAGCTGCCTGTGTACTTTTAGTGGGCGGCTCAGCTACAGCGTATGCAGCAGATTTGGGTGGAATTCAACGGACCATCCAACTTTGGATACATGGAGAACAAACGGAAGTAACAATTGATTTTAATGCTGATGGAAGCTATGAAATGGATTTTGTAGACAGTGAAGGAAATGCAGTTGAACAAGGTGGCGGTGGAATTGCTTTTGATGCTGATGGAAGTGAAAGACCTCTAACAGAAGCTGAAATCTTGGATCATCTTGACGATCCAGAAGTGAGATACGAAGATGACGGTTCTGTTTGGATTTACTACTTTGACCAGGAAATTGATATTACAGATAAGTTTGAAGACAATGTCTGCTATGCGAAGGTTTCTAATGGAAAGGAAACTTTGTATATGACAATAAGGTATCAAAATGGGTGGTCTACCAGCCCTTATAAATACTTAAGTCCTTAAACCATCATTTTCGTGCCTACATGGTAAACCGGAAATTGCACAAGAAACACCCCTGCATCATATAATGCAATATAAATGATTGCAATATCTGCACGTATGTTGCAGGGATTAATTATCTGTTTTCATACTTGTGTATGTGCATATAAAGGAGAATCTAAATGAAGAAATACCATTGTATGGATGGTCAACAGCTGGATCATTCCAAACAGCATACAAATCCATTGCTGCCGGAAGTAGCTTCAAGAAAGGTGTACTATTTATCTTCTAGTCGCCGCCCTTGCGGTTGCAGTGGTTGTTGTTGCTGTCCCCCACCAATCTGCCCCACTCCGTGGGCTCCCGTTATCTGCTTCCCCGCACCAGGGGACGTCACAGGAATTCTGCCCACAGTCAGTGGTGTGGCTGGACCCAATTATACTGTCACTGTATGCGTGGACGAGATTTGTCAGTCCGTTATCGCAGGACCTGATGGACAGTGGAGTCTACAGATTAATATTCCGTTGGAGGCGGGGGAACACAATAAGCGTTACACAGACTAACCATTGCGGAGAGACAGGCCCAGCTACTGATGTCACATTCACAGCAGACTCGTGTTACGACGTTCCCGCTCCAGAGGCCCCAGTCATCCTCTCTCCGGCCTACGGGGAAATTTTGGATACACCACTGGTCTTGATACAGGGAAAGGCGGAACCAAACGCAAGTATACGAATATGTTTTGAGGATGACTGTTACAATGTAACGGCTGATGATCTGGGTGTTTGGATGTTTCAGCTCACAAGTCCTCTGGAAGACGGCACCTATCAAATCAGCGCGACCCAAACCAACGAGTGTGGAAAAACCAGCCCACCTACCAAGTCTTTGTTCACCATAGTGATTCCGGTGTGTCCCACCCCCCCAGTGCCTAATATCACCGCCCCAGCGCCAGAGGAGACTGTCTATGACATGCAGCCCTTTATCCTCGGATCCGCTGAACCGGGCAATACCGTCACCGTATGCGTGGATAGTATATGCGTCGTGACGGTGGCGGACGAAAATGGAGAGTGGAGTGTTCAGTCCCCACAGGAATTGGCAATTGGGTCCCATATGGTGACCGCTCATCAGGAAAATGAATGTGGCGCAAGTAGCCTGACAGTGGAGCAATTGTTCAGTGTGGCAGTTCCCGTCAATGAACTTGCCATTACCGAACTTGTGCGCGGACAGACGTTCCGCACGGTAGATGCCACCCTTGAAATCGGTCAGATGTCTGGGCCTTGGACCGTCTACTATTTACTATTAGACCCCGAGCTACCTGCGCCCACAGAGGCCCAGGTAATCAGATATAACGACCCTGTTACTCTGACTACTGGACAGGCGGCGCGTGGAGTTTTCCTTCAGCCACAGCAGGGCAACGTCACATTGATGCGAGTCCTACCTGGGCGCGAGGTGCCGTCGCCCCTTCCAGGCGAAACTGGGGTGATGGACGGACAACGTTATATCCTGTATATGGTAGGAGTTGTTTCCACTGGCGTGACCACCGGCCAGGTATATTCCGCCGTGACAGCGATTGGTATGCCCTTTGACAGTGGCGAGGGGACGCCTGCTCAACCGTTTATTGTGCGTGAGTTAACAGGTGAGGATCTTACGGGCTACCCTGACCTAAATTCCAGTCACCCGGCAAACCGGGCGGGTGTGAATGAAACGGCGCGGCAGCTTGATAACATTGAGGGTATGCGTGTGCTCTACGATCAAAACAAGCAAAATGGTATCCTCAATTCTCTTGCGCTGTTTTATGAGTTGCAGAGCGATTTTGACCTTGAAAACTACGCAGGTGCCTACGGTGGCAACGGTTGGCGTCCTATTGGCAACTTTGACGCGACCCACTACGATTCAGCGCTTGCGTCCCATTATTTCAGTGGTACCCTAACTGGAAACGCCCACACTGTTTATAACCTTATCATGAGTCCCACGGGTCAGGCGGAGGTCAGATGGGTGCAGTTTGTGGGGTTCATTGGTTACGCGCTGGGTGCCACGGTGCGTGATTTGACGATATTGGGTGCCTTGATAACGCCCACACCGGTATTACCGGCAGCTTCGGGATATGCAATGCGCACTGCGGTCCTCTGCGCCTATGCAAGAAACAGCACGCTGATTGGGGACACCGTCGCCTCTGGGGCCATGACCATAGACTTCGGCACCGGCGCCACAACTTATGTAGAGGTGGGTGGGATTGTCGGTGAGCTGATCGGCAGCACCGTGCAAAACATCCGCGTTCAGTCGCTGTCATATTCCGACAGCTCCAGCGTCACCACCTATTTTGGTGGATTTGCTGGATATGCGCACAATGATTCCTCCGCCCAGACCCTTAGCGGAATCATACTCGACGACGTGCGCTGCATACAGTTTGCAGGAAACAACCTATATGCTGGTGGGATGGTTGGCTACTACAACGCAATCAATGCGCTGACCGTTCAGACCGTCACCTCAACAAACGTCCACCTGCAAACCGCCCGGGCCTTTTTGGGTGGGGTTATCGGCTATCTGCGAGTTGCCGCAACCACGACCTTCAGTGACATCACCGTGACGGGGCCTGTGATCTATACACAGGTAGGCGGCTATTACAGTGGGGGCGTGATTGGATATATTTCAGCATTGCAGAGCCTAAACATGAGCAGTCTCACGGTCTCAGATGCAGATATGCGCGCGGAATATGCATCAGCTGGCATGGTCGGTTGGATAAATGTGCAGGACGGTGCAGCTATTGACATTGGTGATTTCACGGTGCAGGCCAAGGTTTCGGTGAATACCTCCTACGCAGGTGGGCCATCGGCCAAATCGGAAGATATCAGACCTCCACCCTTTATATTCACGACGGTGAGGTGCTGGCCGGAAGCGTGGTTACAGGCAAGAGCAACTCCGGCGGCTTCCTCGGAGACCTGATTCACACCACGGAAAATAACTTCGCCTATATTCAAAACTGTCGCAGTGCGGCAGAGGTGATTGGAACAGGTAACAACATCGGCGGGTTCTGTGGTTTTTGTAATATAACGGCCTTATCCGATTGCTTGTCTACTGGCATAGTTACCGGTGCGGTTAGTCTAACTGGCGGTTTTTTGGGTAGCGCGGGGCCAATCTATGCCACACGGTGCGTTGCCCAAGGCGATGTAACTGGGGGAGCGTATACAGGCGGATTTGTGGGGAGTGTTACAACAGGCACTGTGCTGAGCTCCTCGTTCTCCCCCTTCCCGGCAACCGCTAATCTGATTGAGCTGTGTGCAGTCCGTTCTCCCTCTGTCACGACCACAGGTGAATACACCGGAGGCTTTTCTGGACGCTCCATTGGCTTGACCTACGATCAATGTTATACCTTGGCCACGGTTTCCACGCAGACAGCAGATCATGCTGGCGGATTCATCGGTATGTCCTATATTCCGAATCCGGGGCTTG
>CAZKGP010000261.1:0-3905 GCA_964552225.1 uncultured Acetatifactor sp. | reverse complement strand
GTGCATCAAAGCTTACTTGTACATGGCTTTGTGCCGCTAAGTTATAGATTTCATCTGGCTGGACCAAACCAATAATACGAAACAAACTAGAGGAATCTGATAAATCTCCTCCATGTATAGTAATCAAATTTTTCTCAATAAGATGATCTATTCTTTGTGTATTAGAACTGGAAATACGGCGAACAATTCCATGAACCTCATATCCTTTTTCTAGCAGAAACTCTGCCAAATAAGAACCATCTTGCCCAGTAATTCCTGTAATTAATGCCTTTTTCATTATTATTTCCTCCATTTATATATAATTATAACAATAATCAATTCCTATATTGCTCATTACACAAGTTGTAGTATAATATGACTATAACTGAATTTCAACTAATTTTATTGCTTACTTTTAGCATTATATTGCTTATATAAAGAAAGGTTAATTATGCTACAAGACTTACAGAAATTTCCAAAAGAATATGATGCCTCATCTATACGTACCATAGCAACACCAAGTATATTTGCCATTAAAAATTTATTCTACATCCAAGAAGCAGGACATTTAAAACGCCTAAGTGGACAGCATACTCGCCAGCGGAGCTCTTTGGATTCCTATCTTATGGTGGCAGTAAATACAGGCACAGGAACTTTGAATTATCAAAATAAAACACACAAGCTTCAAGCAGGAGATTGTTTTTGGATACATTGTAAGGATAAACATTCCTATCAAAGTAGCGCTTCAGAGCCTTGGGAGCTACAATGGATTCATTTTAATGGAGAACACTCCTCTGCCTATTATGATTTATTTTGCTCACAACAAGATATAGTATTCCATCCACATAATTTTGAAATTTATAAAAGTCATTTGGAACGCATATACCATATTGCTGCTGAGAAAAATAGTCAGGCAGAATTATTGATTTCAAATGAAATCACTCAATTATTGACCCAATGCATTACATTGCAGAAGTCTAATATTAAAAATGATAAATTAGAAGACATTCGAGATTATTTAGAAAACCATTATGCTGAAAATATATCTTTAGACTTTCTTTCAGAAAAATTCTTTCTAAGCAAATATTATCTTGCAAGAGAGTTTAAATCTAAATATGATATGACAATTGTGGAATATCTGATTCAGCAACGTATCACATATGCCAAACAACTTCTACGATACTCCACACAAAACATTGGAGAGATCGCAATTAGCTGCGGTTACAGCAATGCTAATTTCTTCTCGCGACAATTTATGAAGACAGAAGGAATGTCACCGTTAGAATACCGTAAGGTTTGGAAGTAAGGTTTGCATTCTAGGCAAATTGGCACTATAATAGTGTGAGAAGAATTTCTAAGGTGTCATAATACGCCACCTAAGAAGATTCTATGTCTCACACTGAAGAATGCAAAAAACGCATTCTTCACATATCACTAATGTGACGTAAATACTTAATAGATAAAATATAGGAGTACAAATAGATATGGAAATCGAACGTAAATTTACCTTAAAGCAGATTCCCGACAATCTTGAGCAGTATCCTTGTCATCATATAGAGCAGGCATATCTGAACACCAATCCAGTAGTTAGAATACGAAAAGAAGACGACCAATATTATTTAACCTATAAGGGTGAAGGTATGATGGCCCGAGAAGAAACTAACCTCACTCTCAATGAAACTTCTTATTACCATCTTCGTGGCAAGGCAGATGGTAATATTATTTCCAAAAAAAGATTCCTAATTCCTCTTATGCATCCAGGATTTAAAGAAGGATTTCCAGTACCGCCAGATGATTATAGTTTAACAATTGAGCTAGATATATTTGATGCTCCTTTTGCCCCTTTGGCAGTAGCTGAAGTAGAATTTGGCAGCACAGATGCCGCTGAATCATTTCTTCCTCCAGATTGGTTTGATAAAGATGTTACTTATAACAAAGAATACCACAATTCATATCTTGCATTAAGTGCTATAAATGAATAGTAAAACGGAAGGCTTAAAGCCTTCCGTACATTTTTACCATTTTTCTTATTTTCTCTGCTAATTCATCTGTTAACACGTCTTCTTCCATTCTCCATGTCCAATTACCGCCTAATGTAGAAGGAATGTTAATTCTAGCTTCGCTGCCAAGTCCAAGATAATCTTGCATTGGAATAATCGCGGTATCCGCTACACTTGCTAATGCAGCACGAATAAATTCCCACTGAATTTCTTTTCTAGCTGTTATATTCAGATATCTTTTTGCAAAGCTTTTATCCTTTCTAGGTATGGTATTGAGCCATCCAATCGTTGTATCATTATCATGGGTACCTGTATAAACCACACAATTATGTTCATAATTATGAGGTAAATAATCGCTTTCTTCCCTAGAGTCAAATGCAAATTGAAGCACCTTCATTCCTGGGTATCCAGATTTCTTTAACAATTTAATTACACTATCTGTTAAAAAGCCTAGGTCTTCTGCTATCACTTTCTTTTTGCCAAGCTTTTGACGCATGGTTTGAAACAATTCGATTCCAGGACCTTTTTTCCACTCACCATGCTCTGCTGTTTCATCTCCATAGGGAACAAACCAATACTCATCAAATCCTCTAAAATGATCAATGCGAAGAATGTCAACTTGCTCATAGCAATAGGCAATTCTCTTCATCCACCATTCATAGTCTGTTGATTGATGATGTTTCCAATCATATAAGGGATTTCCCCACAACTGGCCTGTTTTGGAAAATGCATCGGGAGGACAACCAGACACACCAATTGGCAATCTATTTTCATCCAATTGAAATAATTCTGGATTAGCCCATGTATCTGCACTGTCAAAGGCAACATAAATAGGAATGTCACCAATAATTTCTATACCATTTTTATTTGCATATGCTTTCAATGCTTTCCATTGAGTCATAAACATATATTGTAAAAATTCATAGAACTCAATTTCTTTCTGAAACTTTTGAGTATATCGTTCTATGGCTTTAGGCTCTCTTAAACGAATATCATCGTCCCACTGTTCCCAACTAGTACCATCAAAAAAGTTTTTAACTGCCATATACAATGCATAATCGTTTAGCCAATATGCATTGTTTTCTTTAAATTCTACATATTCTTTTGTTTTATGAATCCCTTTTGCTATCGCTCGTGTATAAGCCTTCTCTAACACTTCAAAACGAGCATCATAAATAGCTTCATAGTCAACATAGCAAGGATCGTCTCCAAATGTCACCTCGCTACACTCTTCCTCTGTCAAATATCCCAACTGAGTTAAAGTGGCTAAATCTATAAAATATGGGTTCCCTGCAAAAGTAGAAAAAGACTGGTACGGAGAATCTCCGTACCCTGTTGGGCCAAGGGGCAGTATCTGCCAAAGCTTCTGCCCCGCCTTTTTCATAAAATCAATAAATTCATATGCTTGTTTTGAAAATGATCCGATTCCATATTGAGATGGAATACTTGAAATTGGTAATAAAATGCCACTTTTCCTCATAGTTGACTATACCCTCACTTGCTATTTCTATTTCAGTTTCCAAATATCACGATTATAATCTGCAATGGTTCTGTCAGATGAGAAGAAGCCAGCCTTTGCAATGTTGTGCAGACTCATTCTCTTCCACTTATCTTGGTCTTCATAATCTGCAAACATTCTATCCTTTGTAGCGATATAATCTTCCAAATCAAGTAATGTCATAAACCAATCTTTATTCAATAACTCGTTATATAAGCGCTCTAGATTTTTCTTATGTCCAACAGCCAAAGCTTCTTTGCTAATTATAAAATCTACAGCTTTCTTAATAACAGGACTCTTCTTATAGTATTTCTTTGAAACATAATCAGCCTTTTCATAATGTTCAATAACAGCTTCTGATTTTTCACCAAAAATATAGATATTGTCATCTCCTACCAGCTCATGAATCTCTACGTTTGCACCATCAG
>CAZKGP010000260.1:0-3916 GCA_964552225.1 uncultured Acetatifactor sp. | reverse complement strand
CGGTTAAAGTTATGGATGAGGTTAAAACTGCAACTGCTGAGCAAAACAAGAGATTAAGTGAAACTCAACAGCAATTTGGAATTGTTGGAGAGGGCATTTCATCCTCTAGAGATAAAACTTCTATTATTAAGGAATCTATAGAGCAATGCTATAAAGTAAGGGTTGAAATCAATCAGTTTATGTTGAATTTATCTGCCATTTCAGAGGAAAATGCGGCATCTACACAAGAAACAGCAGAATCCATGCAGGTACTAAATACTACAATTCAAGAACTTTTACAGGCCTCTGAGAAACTGAATGAAATTTCCATTAGTTTAGAAAACGATATGAAGTTCTTTACCTTCTAAATTAGAACAATATAACACTATGTAAAAAAATATCCGATTATGTTAATATGGTTTTATGCAAAAAATCAAGTGGAATAGATTTTTGTAAATATTTAAGTATAAGCTTGGGAGACGTTATGAAACAACAGAAACTAAAACATATTCGCTTTGCATTTACACAATCAATACCCGTTATGTTAGGCTACCTATTTTTGGGTTTTGCTTTTGGCTTAATGTTACAAAATGCAGGTTATAGTTTTTGGTGGGCATTTTTAAGTAGTGTTGTAATATATGCCGGCAGTATGCAGTTTGTTCTTGTAACTTTATTATCTAGTGGGGCAAGTTTGTTTTATGCTGCAATAATGACCTTGTTTATTAATGGTAGACATATTTTCTATGGATTATCTTTTATAGAGAAATTCAGAGATATGGGAAAGGCTTATCCATATATGATTTTTTCGTTGACGGATGAAACATACTCTGTTCTATGTGGTTTAAAAGTGCCACAGGGAATGAATGAGAAGAGAATAGCCTTTTTAATTTCACTATTTGATTATATTTATTGGATAACAGGATCTGTAGTGGGTGCATTGATTGGTCAGATGGTAAGTTTTGATGCAACTGGGGTTGATTTCTCCATGACAGCACTTTTTGTAGTAATTGTAATTAATCAATGGTTAGATAGTAAAGAGCACCGGCCGGTTTTGATTGGAGTGATGGTTGGTTTAGCAACTTTATTGCTATTGGGTGCGGATAACTTTTTATTACCAGCATTAACCATTACAATGATGATTTTATTATGTATGCGACCTCTTTTTGAAAAGCAAAATGAAACAGTGAAAGAAGGGGGAGAATAAAAATGTTACATTCTTTAGGAATTATTTTTGTAGTAGCAGTTTGTACTGTGTTAACGAGAGCGTTGCCTTTTATGTTATTAGGTGGTAGAAAAGAAGTACCAAAAGTGGTGAAGTACTTGGGGAAAGTGTTGCCACCTGCAATTATGGTTATATTAGTAGTTTATTGCATAAAAGGAATTAGTTTATTTCAAGGAAATCATGGGTTGCCAGAAATTTTAGCTATAGCCATTGTAGCCTTGCTACATATATGGAAGAAAAATACACTAATAAGTATAGGTGTTGGTACCTTATCTTATATGATATTTGTGCAATTCATTTTTAAGTGAAATATATACTTTATGTGTAAAAAAGTAGTGGTAGAAGACGGATTTTCAGCCTTTTACTACTATTTTTTTGTTGGAGGAAATGATATACTGTATTAGCATGTGCAAGTGTGCTCTTTTTTACACAAAATGAGTGCCAATATTTGCAATGGAGGCTGACATGAGTGGCAACAAAAAATCTAAAAAAATTAAAATATTAAATTACTTAATTGTCATAATAATAATTTCAATGCTGGTCTTTCTATATTTTGGTATTGCTCTTTATTTTAAAACTCATTTTTTCCCAAATACTATAATTAATGGAATTGATTGTAGTTATAAGAATTTGACAGTAGTTAATGATATGTTGCATAAATTGAGTATGGAATATAAGTTAGAAGTTTTAGATTATGAGGAAAATATGATTGGCGAGATTTTAGCTCAGGATATCGACTTGCAAATTGATGTTACTAATAATATTCAAGCTGTCTTGAATGGACAAAATAGCACTGCATGGATTGGACATATTAGTGGTGTGAAATCCTATGACTTAATATATGGTGTTGATTTTAACGAGATAGTTATCAAAGATCTGATATCATCATGGGATGCCATGAAACGTAAGAATATGATGAAGCCAATAGATGCTTGTATTAGCGAGTATAATTCTGAAATAAAGGGGTATGAAATTATTCCTGAAGTAAGAGGAACTCTTTTGAATATGTCCATGGTTGAAAATGCCATAATTGGAGCAATAGAAAAGGGTGATAGTCAAGTTAATCTGGGAGAAAGTAATTGCTATGAGTTGCCTAAAGTAGTAACAACAGATTTTTCACTAAAAAAGAGACTAGAAATATTAAATAAGTGGACGGGGACCTACATTTCTTTTGATTGGAATGGTAAGGAAGTTATTTTAGATGGAGATATCATTAATGAATGGATTTTGGATGATAATGGTATGATTTCCATTGATGAAGAAGCTGTATCCAATTTTGTAATAGAACATGCAAAGGAGAATGATACATATGGAAGAAGGCGTAGTTTTACTACAGCATTAGGAGAAACCCTTCATCTTCCAAGTGGTGGATTCGGATGGAAAACAAGTCGTAATGAAGAAGCTGCAAAAGTGCTGGAGCTGATTCAAAACGGAACTACTATCAGTAGAGAGCCAATTTATTCTGTGCGAGGTGCCGCAAAGGGAGAAAATGATATTGGAACATCTTATGTTGAGTGTGATTTAACCAATCAACATTTGTATTTAGTTATAGACGGTGAGATTGTGCTGGAATCAGATTTTGTATCTGGTAAGATGTCAAAAAGCGATTGTATTACGCCACCGGGAGTTTTTGGATTGACGTACAAAACCTTGAATGCAGTGCTTCGAGGCGATGATTATGAGACACCAGTAAAGTATTGGATGCCTTTTAACGGTAATATTGGTATGCATGACGCAAATTGGAGAAGAAGTTTTGGCGGGGAAATTTATCTTACAGGAGGTTCTCATGGATGTGTTAATCTTCCACCCTCAAAGGCTGCAGAAATATATGAATATATGTCCCCAGGTTTTCCCGTAATTTGCTATTATTATTAGATTAATTATCATTAAAACATGGTAAAATGTAAGTAGTAGGTAATTGTAATATATTCTTATCTTTCTTAATTGGGGAGAATACTATGTCAGAGAGAAGATTAGGACAAAGAAGTAAAAAAGAAATAGAACGATGGAAAAGATATTATGCTAGACAGAGAGAATTGCGGCGTAAGATACGCTGGGCTGGCGATGATATTTTAAAGTCATATAACTTTAATCGGACCAAAGCCCATATTCAGCATGGAACCATGAGTGTAAATAGCCATAGTATGAATGTTGCTAAGTATAGTATCCTTATTAGTGAGAAATTGCGAATTCGCTGTAATAAAAGAGAACTGATAAGAGGAGCGTTGCTTCATGATTATTTCTTATATGACTGGCACGAAAAGGATCATGTGAATCCATTTCGCCTACATGGTTTTTACCATCCAGGCATAGCTCTTGAAAATGCATCCAAAGAATATATGTTAACAGAAAGAGAAAAAGATATTATTAGAAAGCATATGTGGCCACTTACTATTGTGCCACCAATGTGTAGGGAAGCTTGGATTGTAACAGTAGCAGATAAGTGGTGTTCTTTTATGGAAACGGTTAGACTTCATAAAGGACATGGTACTATAAAAACATTAGATAAAAGACAATAAGTAGAAGCAGAATGGAAATCAAAAAGTTGGATAGTTTATACGCTAGACTTAAAAAATATAGTGAACAAAATATATATCCGTATCATATGCCAGGACATAAAAGAAGAGCTATAACATGTCTGCCTAAAGAAATAACAGAGGTTGATATTACAGAAATAGATGGATTTGATAATTTGCATCAGGCGGAAGGCATATT
>CAZKGP010000259.1:0-3919 GCA_964552225.1 uncultured Acetatifactor sp. | reverse complement strand
ATGAGGTGTTTTTTAATATCATTAATGATATGGGCAATTATTGTAGTAGTAATTGGGCTCATATGGCTGTTGATATACCTTCGTATGCGCCGATCTTGCAAAAAAGTAAGATGCCTTAGCTACGAAGAAAAAGAAAAGAAACTGAATGATGCTTTGTCACCGTTTGGCTTTCGGTATGAGAGAAATGGTGACTTGATTACTTCAAGTATGTATCCCTGGCAAAGAGAAATGGGTTATTGTAAAGCATATGATGAAGCTGCGTTTACTATGAATATGGTATTTGACAGTGAACCGATTTATTTTAACTATGATGGAAGGCGTTGGCTGCTTGAGGTGTGGAAAGGACAATATGGATGTACAACAGGTGGTGAAATTGGGTTGTATGTAAATGAAAAGGCGGATATGGAGATTGCTCCAGATAAGCTTTTTTATGAATGTGCAGAAGATGATGACCGAATACGCATGCAATTTATTCTATATAAGAATAATCGTATTATTATAAAAAGAAGAGAATTGCATTGGTGGCTTACGGGATTTAGCGTGGGTGAATATTCAAAACCGGATCAATTGTCTATGGAAGTAGCATTGACATTTCAGTCATCTACAATGCGTATGGCAGTATACAATGGTTTGTTAAATGTGGGATATTCTCCATCGGAAATCTATATGGATCAATATCGAATCCGCTTTATGTTCGATAAACCTTATACGCCACAAAGTAGTAAATGCTGTAAATTGTATAAGTGGATTGTATGTAAAAAGAATCGCTGCTACTGTAGATTCTATTGTATTGCTACCAGTTGTGTTTGTTCTACCTTAGATAGAATAAGCTTTGTGGGTTACTGCTTCCCGCTTTTATATAGAGTGCTTAGAAGGATTGGTACAAAATATAATAGAAAGAAATTAAAACGTTGTAGAAAGCGTAGTCATGTCTAATAAAAGACTGAATCAAGTGTATGAAAAAGCAGAGAGATTACCAATGGACCATTGTACAAAAATAGTATGCATGAGTGATTGCCATAGGGGAGTGGGCAATCATGGGGATAATTTTTTGCCCAATCAGAATATTTTTTTTGCTGCATTACAGTTTTATTATGATAGGGGATTTACCTATATTGAGGTAGGTGATGGAGATGAATTATGGGAAAATAGAAGCTTAAAAAAAATAGTTAACATCCATAGTGATATTTTTTGGCTGATTTCTAAATTTTATCAAAATTGTCGTTTTCACATGCTGTTTGGTAATCATGATTGCAAGAAGAAAGATATGAAGTACACCAGACGACATTGTGATAATTATTATTGTGACAGCAAAGATGAGTATTGCGAGTTATTGCAAGGAATACAGGTAAAAGAAGGGATTGTCCTACAAGATTGCACTACTGGCCGTGAAATATTCCTTGTACATGGACACCAAGGTGATTTGATGAATGATTATTTATGGCCAGTTGCTAGATTTTTAGTACGTTATGTATGGAGGGCATTGGAACTCCTTGGAGTGGAAGACCCTACCAGCGCTGCTCAAAATTACAAGAGACGTAAGAAAACAGAACGACGCCTAGAGCGTTGGGCTGAGAAGAATCAAGTAATGATTCTAGCAGGTCATACACATAGACCAGAATTGCCTAAGCCGGGGGAAGGTCTTTATTGCAATGATGGGAGTTGTGTACACCCAAGATGCAATACTGCAATGGAAATTGAGAATGGTAAACTTACTTTGGTGAAATGGAGTGTATTAGTGCGACATGGAAGAATGTTATCGGTAGAACGAGAAGTGCTGGAAGGGCCCACTCCTTTTGCTGATTATTGGAATAAGGTGTAAAAGTCGAAGAATGTCTCTAGCGAGTCATTCTTCGTACATATATTACCTAAAGAAATTATGTAAAATATCTTTAGTAGACTCAATGCTACCCTGAATCATGGGAGTATTACCACCACCCTTTACGCTGAGAGTTTGTCGCATAGAAGTGATTAAATCTTTGCAATCCTTGTGATCACTTCCAATAATAAATTGATAACCGTTTTCATCGTTACCAGAGAAAATCCCGCAGTAACCTTCATAGCGAGAAGACAATTCGTTTACAGCATTGCGGATTGCGATGGTATCAAGGGATTCTACAAAAATAATGACATCTTGTATTTCAGAGGGAGAGGGGAGAGCTTCTATCTCAAGTGCTAAAAGTTTTTCTTGAAGGTTATTGTTGCGCTCTTTTTGTTTCTGACCTTCTTCTAAGCAGCGAGTGACAGCAGGAACAACCGCTTCTTGCTTGGCTGACAGTAGTACTGAAATAGCTGAAACACTGTCTTGTTTAGTGGTGTAATCTAACAGGGCACGATTTCCGCATAACATATTTACTCTTACCCCACCACGGTGAGTTTGTACATTGGTAATTTTAAGAAGGCCAACTTGTCCAGTAGTTTCTACATGGGGAGCACAGCAAGCACAAATATCAACTCCTTCAATTTCCACAATACGGATTTCTCCATCTAGTTCAATTTTACTTCGGTAGGGAAGGGCTTGTAGTTCTTCTTCGGAAGGGAAAGATACCTTAACAGGAAGGTTCTTCCAAATATAAGTATTTGCTTCTTTTTCAATTTTTCTTAAATCTTCTAAAGTTAATGAACCATTAAAATCCAAAGTAACTTCAGTTAATCCTAAGTGAAACCCTACATTATCGTAACCGAAATGCTTGTTTACTAGACCTGATACAATATGTTCCCCAGTATGTTGCTGCATAAAGTCAAATCGTTGTTCCCAATCTACATGACCGATTACAGTGCTTCCTATATTAAGTGGTTCTTTTACCATGTGATAAATAGTTTCTTTAATAATCTGTACATCAATAACTGGCTGGTTCTCTAAAATACCTTTATCTGCAAGTTGTCCTCCCTCATTAGGAAAGAAAGCTGTT
The DNA here is from genome assembly GCA_964552225.1 of uncultured Acetatifactor sp. Taxonomy (GTDB): domain Bacteria; phylum Bacillota; class Clostridia; order Lachnospirales; family Lachnospiraceae; genus Acetatifactor. The sequence continues at coordinate 1,007 of CAZKGP010000259.1, read as the reverse complement.
TGATTTAAAACTACTTGGTAATACTGGTTCTCTTCATTCCAAGTGCATTCTGTTACAGTTGCTTCAAAATCTAACATATGAGTGTCAATGTAATATAATTTAGTCATAAAAGGTCCCTTTCTGATGAATTTAAATCACATCATCTATTTCACATTGTAAAATATCATATCTGAAGTAGCAACTATATTTTACAAAAATGATAATTGAATCAATAAAAAAGCTAATTTTTTTGTCCAATTTTTTAAGGCTTGAGATGTTGCCCCCTCATAATAATTGTGCTATAATAAGCCGATTACGCAAAAGTAACTAAAATAAATTGGCTCATTATGTAGCAAGGAAATGAGGTAAAGTATGAAATCGTTCTTAGTATTAGAAGATGGAACAATATTTGAAGGTACACATATTGGTGCAAACAGAGAAATTATCAGTGAAATAGTTTTTAACACATCTATGTCAGGGTATCTTGAAGTGCTGACTGATCCTTCATATGCAGGACAGGCAGTATGTATGACTTATCCTATTATTGGTAATTATGGTATTAGCATTGATGATATGGAATCCCTTAAATCTTGGCCTGATGGCTTCATTGTTCGTGAATTATCTCGTATTCCTAGCAACTTTCGTTGCGATATGCCTATTCAACAATATTTAGAAGAGAATAATGTTGCTGGAATTGCTGGTATTGACACTAGACAGCTTACTAAAATTTTGCGCGAAAAAGGTACTATGAATGGAATGATAACCACCAATGAGCATTTTGTGCTAGAGGAAATCCTTCCAAAGATAAAAGCTTTTAAGGCAAGTAACGTAGTAGATACCGTAACTTGTGATGAAGTATATAAGGTGAAAGGTGTGCAATCCTTAGATGATAATGGTCCAATGGCTGGAGCAGCCCGCTTTAACCAAGAAAATTATGAGGCTGGTATTCGTGAAAAAAGACCATCTCTCGTTAAGGCATTAAATGGTACGGGATTAAATGTAGCACTTATAGATTATGGAACAAAAGC
>CAZKGP010000258.1:0-3923 GCA_964552225.1 uncultured Acetatifactor sp. | reverse complement strand
TTGTCCACAAAAGGAATCTATTTAAAATTTTAACTTAAAGTAAATTGACACTATCGTTTTGCAAAGTCTACTTGACAATTAATGCAAAGCTTGCTATGCTAATAATGCAAAGTGTATATTGCAAGAAAGGAGCGTGTGAATTGAATACAAGAATTAAGGAGCTGCGGAAAGAACAAAAGCTGTCACAAGAAGATTTAGCTCTAGCTGTTGGAACAACTAGACAGACAATTACTTCAATTGAAACTGGAAAGTATATAGCGTCGCTACCTTTAGCATATAAGATATCACATTACTTCGGCTTAACCATTGAAGAAGTTTTTGATCTTACTGAAAATAGTACGGGAAAGGATTGGTGAAAATGGAGAATTATAGAAAGTCAATTAAGAAAAGAATTTATTTACTTGGAGCTGTTGTAATATTTGCCTGTTGTTTAGGTATATATGATGTATTTTTTGCTCCTCCCGAGATTAACGATAGTCATATTTTTGCACTTCAGGAAGGTGCAATTACAGCATTAGGCATAATATCAGCCATTTTAATAATACGTTTTAGAATTTTGCTGAAAGATGAAAAAAAACTACAACTTCAATTTAATAAAGAAAATGATGAACGATATCAGACAATCCGTGGAAAAGCAGGTATGCCCATGTTACTATTTACATCTGTGGCAATGATAATAGCTGGTATGATAGCAGGATATTTTAATAGTACTATCTTTCTTGTGCTTATGATTGCAGCAACCAGTCAGATGTTAGTTGGTGCTATTGTAAAAATGATATATTTAAAGAAGATGTAACTGTGTGAATTGTAGTGGAGTAATGTCTAACACAATTAAGAAAGGCAATATAAATATGGAAGTAAGATTTAATACAAATTTAAATAAAATTTTTGAGATTATAGGTCTATTATATTCTAGCAATCACCCAGAGACTTTGGAAAAAGAGCAGATGTTAAAAGCTGCTTCAGAGTTTGGTATAAATGGTGAAGAGTTATATAGAAAAATTAATAATATAGAAAAAAAATATATAAAGGCATTTCAGAAGGAACTTGTACTAAGTAAAGAGGATACCTCTTTTTTTGAGGATACCAGTCATGAATTTATATTGATATTGCAAATAGTATTTGCTGATAATCCACATTGGTTAGATAATATTGATTCCATTCCAGCAGATGAAATATTTATGACTTTTATACATGCAATAGTGGAATTTGATAGTAAAATTGATAAAAAACCTACCTTAAATGAAATAATTACATTGTTAAAAGATACAGGACTTGAACCAGATATGTGTTGGAAAATGATACTATTTTTACAAGATCCTAAAAAGCAGGTAGAACATTTAGCCTACATTATTAATCAGAATATACCAGCGTATGAACAAGCAATTCTTTCCGTAGAAAAACCTCTTCAACGGTTAATACAAGATTTTCCCAAATTTCAATATAAAGCTTCGACTATTTTTAAAGATGAAATTAGAAAAATAGAAATAACACCTACGCTTATTTATCCTTACCTTGAAGTAATTAGTACACAAAATAATAGTTACATAGGTTTATTTATTAAGGATATTTATCAAATGATGGGTAACCATAAAATCTCACGAAGTAATTTAATTCCAGTATTAAAAGTATTAAGCGACAATAGTAAATTTGATATTTTATTATCAGTAAAAAACGCACCAAAGTACAATATGGAATTAGCGGAGCAATTAGGTTTAACAGCAGCAACAATTTCCCATCACATGAATGTATTATTGACACATGGCCTTGTGTCTGTGGAAAAGCACGAAGGACGAGTGTACTATACACTTGTTAAAGAGACCATAGAAGAAATAATTGATGAACTTAAATATACTTTTTCTATATGAAAGACCGTCTAAAATAAAGCCATTTTTGGCTTTATTTTTATGGAAATCAGTTTGACGTTAATCTAATAAAGTGATATTGTGTTAGATATAAATCTAACACAGAACGTTATATTTTTAGCTGTATATTAGATGTCTATCTAACAAGTTAGATGGAAAACATAAAAGGAGAGAGATTATGTACCGTTATTTTAAAAGTAGTAAGCTGTTATTTATTATTACCATATTTTTTAGTGTGATAAGCTCTGTTGCATCAGTATCAATTGCCTTGTTATTACAACAGGTATTAGACATTGCACTGGAAGGTAGCACTAGTCAATTTATTAGAACGTTGGTGTTATCACTTTTTTATTTGGTAGCATTAGGACTTGTGATTTATATCTATTCATTATGTAGCAAAAGATTAAATTGTAATATCTTAAAGCGTATGCGTCATTCAGTATTTGATGGTCTTATGAAACAAAATATGGAGGATTTCAATTCTGTAAATACCGCAGATTATCTTTCGGTGCTAAATAATGATATAAAATTGATTGAAGAAAATTATCTTGTTCCATTACTTGGTACTATCCAAAATATAGTTTTGTTTGTTGCTTCAATAATTCTTATGCTTTATTTTGATCCAATCGTTACTTTGTGTGTAATTGTGACCTCTTTGTTTATGTTAATTATTCCTGGTTTATTTGGAAAATCTATGCAAAATAGGCAAGACATATTATCCAAAAAGATGTCTGAGTTTATGAAACAATTAAAAGATTTTCTGTCAGGATTTGAGATTATTAAAACATATCGAATGGAAAGCCATACTCAGAAGTCATTCCATCAGAAAAATGATGATATCACAACTGCAAAATATAGTGCTGATAAACTGCTGGCAGCTAATGAGGGAGTTTCTCTTGTCTTAGCACTTATGGTGCAGGCTTCCGCTATCTTTTTATCAGCGTACTTCATTGTTACGGGAAGGATTACAGCCGGAGCGATGTTAGGGTTGATTCAAGTAAGTGGCAGTTTAATTAATCCGATTGTGCTTGTTCTTCAAAACTTACCTAAATTACAAGGAAGTAAGCCTATTATTGAAAGAATAAATAAGTTTGCAGAGTATCAAAATTTAAGTTTGACGGGAACCGTTGATCCATCATTTAAAAATAGGATATCCATAGAGAGCTTGAATTTTAGTTATAAGCAAGATGAAGCTGTGCTAAAAGACATATCTTTAAACCTTGAGCGCAATAAAAAATATGCCATAATTGGGAAGAGTGGATGCGGTAAAACAACACTCATCAGGCTTTTGTCTGGTTATTATTCCAATTTTACAGGTGAAATTTTATATGACGATATTAATTTGAAACAACTTGATAAAGATAAGTTAACTGAAATGTCAGCTATTATACACCAGAATATCTATATGTTTGATGAAACCATTCAGGATAATATCTGCTTACATAACCAATATTCTGATACAGAGCTAAAACGCGCACTGTCAGTTAGTGGAGTAGATATGTTTCTTGACAACACAAAAAACCTTGCGACTGCAGTAGGTGAAAATGGTTCCAACTTATCAGGTGGACAACGTCAAAGAATTGCAGTTGCCCGTGCCATCATTCAAGAAAAGCCTATATTGATTTTAGATGAAGGAACTTCAGCTATTGATATGAAAACAGCCTATGATATTGAAAGCCGATTATTAGCAACGAAAGAACTAACATTAATTACAATTACACACTCCCTCAATCCAGAACTTCTAAGAGCATATGATAAAATTATTTATATGGAAAACGGGATGATAGCTAAAACGGGAACTTATGAGGAACTAAAAAATGAATGTGACTTACTGAGTGCAATTGGTGCAGAGTAAAACTTTTGTTTGCTGTGGTTAGTTGGTGTGATATAATGAGCGCAAGTGAGCCGAAGGGGAGCTTGCTCACGTTCGGCGAACGGCGAATTATGACCGTAAGCTACGCTTACGATATAATATTTGCGGTAGTACTAAACTTAGGAGAGAAATAGCATGCAGATAATACCACAATATAATGACTTAAAACCATATTTGGAAGCTGA
>CAZKGP010000257.1:0-3940 GCA_964552225.1 uncultured Acetatifactor sp. | reverse complement strand
CGAAAGATACATGGTGCAGTACCTGCTGCGCATCACGCAGAGAATATAAAACGAATGGACTAGTCTTTTTAAGACTGGTTCTTTTCATGTTGCAACGCTCTGCATGAAGTTGTTGCTCGAAAGATAAAAAACATGATATATTAAAAGTAATAATTAAAATGAGTGTGGTAGATATGACAAATAGAAGCGAAGCAATTACATTTTGTAGTAAATTACTAAACGTATATGAAGATTATCCCTTCCATGATCCAAACTGGACATTGATGCGTCATCAAGGAAATAGAAAAGTGTTTGCTTGGATATATGAAAAGGATAATTACATATGGATTAATGTGAAATGCGACCCGGAGTGGAGAGATTTTTGGCGAGGAACTTATAAATCAGTAGTGCCAGGGTATCATTTGAATAAGGAACATTGGAATTCCATTATTTTAGATGAAACGGTCCCAGAGAAAGACATTAAAAGAATGATAGAGGAAAGTTATGACCTTACAAAACCGAAGCAAAAGGACGGAGATATGTATGACGGGAACAATTAGAAGTAATATTAAAATAGGCACCAAGGTTATGGTGGTGCAAAAGCAAGATCAGAGAACAGGTAAATTAACAGAAGGTGTTGTAAAACGAATCCTTACGAATTCACAGAATCACCCTAGAGGTATTAAGGTAATGCTAGAAAGTGGCATCGTAGGACGAGTACAGCAGATTTGTGAAGGGGCTAAACCTAACGATATAAAGTAAAGGGAGGAGTCAGGTACATTGAACATACAGATTTTTGGAACTACTAAGTGCTTTGATACCAAGAAGGCCCAGAGATACTTTAAGGAGCGTGGTGTCAAAGTTCAGTTTATAGATATGAAGGAAAAGGGAATGAGCAAGGGAGAATACAATAGCGTGAAGCAATCCGTTGGAGGTCTTGCTAATCTGTTGAACCCTAATTGCAAAGACAAAGATGCATTGGGTTTGATTCAATACATTTCTGATGAAGATAAGGATGAAAAAGTGTTGGCTAACCAACAAGTGCTAAGGACTCCAATTGTGCGAAATGGAAAGATGGCTACTGTTGGATATCAACCTGATGTGTGGAAGAAATGGAGTTAGTATATTATTTTTGCCCAGCAAAATGCGTATCCTATAATAGATACGCATTTTTACTGAGTCAGTAGGTATATTCCTTTGATGGATAATGGAAGTTAAGTTGGCTGTTTGGACCATATGTGATGGCTGAACAGTTGATTGGATTCTCGTCTTCCATTGCCTGATTTAATAAGTGAGCAAAAGATTTTTTCTTATCAGGAGAATCTGAATGACGATGCTTCTCTTTCTTCGTTTTGTGCAACATCGGAATTACCTGAACTGAAGTCACCATGAAAATACTTGAAATTCCGTTTAATGCGACAATCCCTCCTTAGATGCGTATTTCAACAGTGTCATTTCTATCCGTTCTTGTTACAATGTATATCGTACAAAAGTAACAATTTAATTAGCTAAATAAGGTTAATTTATAATAAAAATTTTGATAATATGTAAAAAATGTATGTAGCAGGAGATAATACGACAATTATGAAGATAATAGCACATATCGTAAGTGAATTTAATGAAAAATTTGGTATACCAAGGCAAAGCGGAATCGTTGATTCCGCAAAGGCAATGATTGTTTTTGAACAGGAGTTTAGAAATCCTCATGCATTTCTTAAAATAGAAGAATTTACTCATTTATGGCTAATATGGCAATTTTCAGAGAATATTCGTGATGATTGGTCCCCAACAGTACAACCGCCAAGGCTTGGCGGCAAAACACATGTGGGGGTATTTGCTACGAGATCACCCTTTAGACCGAATCCAATTGGATTATCTAGTGTGAAACTTGAATCTTATGAGATTCATTCTACATTGGGTCCAGTGTTATATGTTTCAGGAGCTGATTTGATGAATGGAACGCCTATATATGACGTAAAACCATATCTTGCTTATACAGACAGTCATCCAGATGCAGAAGATGGGTTTGCTGGAAAATTAGGCGATTATAGGTTAGAGGTTGAATTTCCAGAAAAATTGCTTAGTATGATACCAGAATTAAAAAGAAAAACAATCCTTGATGTATTGGCAGAGGATCCAAGACCACCTTATCACAATGATGAAACGAGACAATATGGTGTTTCTTTTGGGGAGCATGATGTTAGATTTAAGGTAATGAATGGTGTTGTTAAGGTGTGTGAAGTGGTGAAATTATAATTAGATTGAATTTTTATAAAAATAATACTTCCTATTTATATAAAAATGTATTATAATAACTAAATATCGTGATAATTCAAATCATAAAGTCGTGATTTCACATCCGAAGTAGTCTTAATTAATTGATACAATCAAAATTTCCCATATAATATTACAATTTGATAGAACCCAAGCAAGAAGACATCAGTCTATTTTTAATTATGTTTATTTAATTTAAGGAGGAACTAAGAAGAGCATATGAGAGAAAAATATGAATCTTTGCCATCAACTGAACTAAAGGCATTGGCTAAAGTGCGTGGTTTAAAAGGCACATCTGCTATGAAAAAGGTGGAATTAATTGAAGCTATGCTAGAGGCAGACAAGAAAGAGAGCGAGGCAAAAGTGGAAACACCAATTAAAGTGGAAACACCAATTAAAGTGGAAACGCCTGATAAAGTGGAAACACCTACTGGAAATCGAGCAAAGGAAGCAGAAGATGATACACAGTTTCCTAAGGAATTAGATAGCGGATTAGAGGCTAGCGGAATCATAGAGGTTATGCCAGATGGATATGGTTTTATCCGTTGCGAGAATTATTTGCCTGGAGAAAATGATGTATACGTGGCACCTAGCCAAATTAGACGATTTGGATTGAAAACAGGTGATGTTTTACTTGGCAATAAAAGAGTGAAATCACAACAAGAGAAGTTTAGTGCATTGCTGTTTATACGAAGTATAAATGGATACAGTGTAGAAGAAGCATCAAAACGTATGGCTTTTGAAGATATGACTCCTATTTTTCCAAATGAGCGTATTAAGTTAGAGAGCCCAGGATGTAGTATAGCAATGAGAGTTATGGATTTGATAAGCCCTGTGGGTAAAGGACAGCGTGGTATGATTGTGTCACCACCTAAGGCTGGTAAGACAACCTTACTGAAAGAGGTTGCCAAATCTATTCTTAAATCTAATCCTAAGGTGCACTTGTTAATATTATTAATCGATGAACGACCAGAAGAAGTAACAGATATTAAAGAGGCGATTGAAGGACCAAATGTAGAAGTTATTTATTCAACCTTTGATGAACTGCCTGAACACCATAAACGTGTGTCTGAAATGGTAATCGAGCGTGCAAGAAGACTGATTGAACATAAAGAGGATGTTATTATTTTGTTAGACAGTATTACTCGTCTGACAAGAGCGTATAACCAAGTAGTGCCACCAAGTGGACGTACCTTATCTGGTGGACTTGATCCTTCTGCCCTACATATGCCAAAACGATTCTTTGGTGCGGCACGTAACATGAGAGAGGGAGGAAGTCTAACGATTCTTGCTACTGCTTTAGTAGATACTGGAAGCAAAATGGATGACGTAGTTTATGAAGAATTTAAGGGAACTGGTAATATGGAAATCGTATTAGATAGGAAACTTTCCGAAAGACGTATATTCCCAGCTATTGATATTCAGAAGTCTGGTACAAGAAGAGAAGACTTGCTACTAAGACAGGATGAGTTAGAAGCAATTAACATCATGCGTAAGGCTCTAAACGGGATGAAAGCGGACGAAGCAGCTGACCGAATTCTTGATTTATTTTCCCGTACAAGGAATAATGATGAATTTGTAGCCATGGTTAAAAAGAATAAATTTGTATAAAGTATAAAATTTAATTAAAAAAGTATTGCAAGACATGTCCTGTTATGCTACAATAACAACGCTGTTTGTGGATTCA
>CAZKGP010000256.1:0-3943 GCA_964552225.1 uncultured Acetatifactor sp. | reverse complement strand
GATTTTCCTGCTCATAGCGTTCTGCCATTTCATCTAATATAGACTTTGTTGTTTTAATATCTGAGTCTATCACATCTGCCAATTTTCTAATCTCAACAGATTCTCCCATTGTAAAAAGAATTGCTTCAATTACAGCTTCTGCTTTTGTCTGTTCCATAAGGCACTCCTATCTTTTATGTATTAGAAGTAATCATAATATCATCAAAAATATCTTCCTGACTAATATTAATTTTACCAATTTTCATCATTTCTAATATTACTAGAAAAGTAACAATAATCTCCATCTTGCTAGATTGTTTTTCCAAAAGTTTACGAAAGCTAAATTGTTTGTGTTCTTTTACATATGCCTCCACAAACAATGCTTTTGCATCCATATCAACCTCATCTTTTTCAATATTACCATACTGACTTCTGATGGGATCTATTTTATCTTCTTGCTTTTTAATAATAGATTTAAAAATTACATGCAATTTATGTAGGGTCATATCACTTATCAGTTCATCATAATCGATGGGTTGGCGATATGCTTCAACTTCCTCAGGCAAGTTTTGATCTCTATACATATTTTTGGCTGCATCCACTTGCTTATCACGCAATTCAAAAGACATATACTTATATAGTTTATACTCTAATAGTTTCTGCACCAGCTCTGCTCTAGGGTCTTCTTCTTCGCCGTCTTCATTTACTTCTTTTGGCAAAAGCATTCTACATTTAATGTCAATTAGGGTAGCTGCCATTACAAGGAATTCACTCATAACATTCATATCCTGATTATCCATCTTACGAATATGTTCCAAGTATTGCTCTGTAATTTCCACAATAGGAATATCATAAATATCTATTTTGTTTTTATCAATTAAATGAAGAAGCAAATCCAATGGACCCTCAAACGCTTCTAATTTTACTGGTATCGCCATGTAATTCATCCTTCCACAAAATATATCCTACCTATTTTACCTATTTTTACTATTCTATTCAACCGAAACATCTGTTCCCTCCTTAGGCAACAGATTAATCACTAATAATTCCCCAGGATTAAACAGTCGAATAGGTATCGTATGTGTGCCAAGACCTCTGCTTAAAAGCATGGTACTTTTCTCTTCTTTAAACACTCCACCGTCATATTGGGGGAAAAACTTTACCATAGGTGATATCACACCTCGACCCTTGCCAAAAGGTAATCGCACCATACCCCCATGAATATGCCCTGACAGAACCAAATCAGTTCCCCATTGTGCATATTGAGGAAAATATTCAGGATTATGGGCTAACAATATATTGAATGTATCGTCAACAGGATTTCCCAATAACTGAGGCAGGTACTCCTCTTTCATAGGATACGCCTTAAAACGTTGGTAATACTCCTTTGCGATTTCTAGACCATATATAGAAATCCCATGATTTTTTAATGTAACGTGACTGTTTAATAAGTGATTTATCTTCATCTTTGCAAAAGAATCTTCTAATTCCTTAGATATATCTCCGTATTTTTCTGGATAAATCTTCAATCGAAATTCATGATTGCCGTTGCCATAGTAAATAGGAAAATCTTTAGCCAATACTTCTAAAAATTCTAAAACCCCCTTTATACTTTTACCTCTTGCTGCAGTAATCATATCTCCCGCAATAAAAATTCCATCAGGATGTTCTTCCCTTATAGCATGTAATAACTTTTCGTTGTCTGTACCATACTTTTTATTATGCAAGTCAGCAAGTACTACTGCACGATATGGTTGTACAATTTTTGCATGTTCAAAAGAATGCTGTACTACAACAAAACGATTGCTATCGTACAGCATGATCCAGATTAAAATTAAGCAAAATAATCCTAATAATATAATTATGATATCTACCATTGTATCTTCCTTTTGTCCTTTATAGTTTCCTATGTCGTAATATGTATTATAGCACATGAAGTCACCAAGTAACATTGAATTACATTAGGAAATATCCAAAAACTTTAAGTAAATAATCCTTATATACCGCTTTCTCCACATTTGCAGAAAATAAAATAGGTACGCTTCCTATTTCTGTTCCATTTAACGTATATTTTGCTTTTCCTGCTTCAGCACCCTCAACAATTGGAGCACTTGCACTTTCTGGCAACTCTATAGTTTTCTCAACTTGTTCTAATGAATTACCTGCTATATCCAAGTAGCGAAATTCTCCAGAAAATTGTAACGGCACCGTATCCAAAACACCACCTTCTACCATTAAATCAGGTAATTGTTGATTATTTTCATCTATGTATATATCACTTACATTAAATCCATAATTTAACAAGGTTTGAGCATCCTGAAATCGAGTTTTATAATCCGGCGCCGCCATAACAACTGCTATCAAATCAATATTGTCTTTCCGCGCAGTTGCAGACAAACAATATTTTGCCTTATTGGTAGAACCTGTTTTTAATCCAGTTGCCCATTGATATTGTTTGAGCAATTTATTTGTACTTGAAAGAGTAAAAATACTACTACCATTCTTGGTTACATGGGTAATATCCTCCATCCAAATCATTGTATAATTATATACTTCGGGATGCTTCACAATAAGCTCTCTTGACATAATTGCAACATCCTTGGCAGATGTATAATGATTATCTGAATTACTTAAGCCACAGGAATCCTCAAAATGAGTATCTGCCATTCCCAAATCCGCCGCTCTTTCATTCATCATACCTACAAAAGCTTCTTCTGAACCCGCTATGTGTTCTGCCACTGCTACACTTGCATCATTACCGGAAGATATAGCAATGCATTTTATCATAGTCTCCAGTGTCTGACTTTCACCTTCTGCCAGAAACACCTGCGAACCACCCATAGAACTAGCATGTTCACTTGTAGTCACTTGATCCTCAAGACTTATTTTTCCTGCTTCAATTTGTTCAAAAGCAATGAGAAGAGTCATGATTTTAGTAATACTTGCCGGACTCAATCGTTCAGTGGCATTATTTTCGTATATAACCTGACCTGTGGATGCCTCAATTAAAATGACCGATGGTGCTGACACAGTCACATCAGCCTTTGCCACAATGGATGGTGTCACACATAAAATAATAGTCAAAAGAAAGGAAATACATTTTTTTAATTTGTTCATTAAAATCGCCACACTCCATATCAATTTATAATAAATGATATGGAAATGTGGCGTTTATTATGACATATTCTTCTTATGAGATTATTATCTTATGATTAATGAATGATAATAATCTATTAACTGATCTCTTTTTGCTTTTACATCTATTTTAAATGCACGTAGTAATTGAATTACATAATCAATTGCAACAATTAATAAAACAACTCTGATTGCCCGTATTCCAACAGTTACATCCACCATATCGATTAATCGGTATACTTGTGCATGTAATATATGAACAATTCCCAACGCGTAAAACCCCCATGCTATGGTACTTTCCAAACAGATAATTCCCTGAAAATTAAATGGCTTTTTATTATAATCCCACCATAACTCACCTAAGAGAAAAATCATTCCCTTACCTACGATAAATTCAAATATGGTAGCTGTTATTGCACCAATTAAATACAATTTTATATATTGTCCTCTAAATGGACTCAATAAAAAATATCCAATTGTTGCACCAAAACCATAAATTGGACAGAACGGACTTTTTGCAAAGCCTCTATTAGTAATCTTCTTATTGCAAAATGACATATAAATAGATTCAACACACCAACCTAGTATGCTATATAAAACAAATGATGCAAGCAAATGATATAAATCCGTATTTAAAATATTTATAGTCCACATATCCCTCATCCTCTAATCATGTGTTCCAAATCAACTTGTTAACTTGTCATAATTAGGTTTACTATAATAATTTCAGTAAACATAAAGTCCTCGGTCACGTGTGGCCAAGGACTCTTGTTATTAGTTATATTTACGTTTTCTTGCTGCTTCAGATTTTTTCTTACGTTTTACGCTT
>CAZKGP010000255.1:0-3951 GCA_964552225.1 uncultured Acetatifactor sp. | reverse complement strand
TTCACCTCTGCCTGTATCTAAATATGTAAATAATGCACTTTTGGCCTTGTTACCAAAAGGAACCATTCTTTCCTTATTACCATTTTCATCTCTACAAATAATAAAGCCCATCTGAAAGTTCAAGTCTGTTATCTTTAAGGTAATCAACTCAGTTACTCGTATACCAGTTGCATATAATAATTCCAACATTGCACCATCACGTCGTTCCTTAGGTGTCTCTCCTGATGGCTGAGACAATAAATTAGCAACCTGTTCTACAGAAAGAACTTCTGGCATCTTCTTTTCAATTTTCGGACCTTGAAGATCCTCCGCAATATTTTTAGGGATAATGCGATTTCTTTGCAAAAATAAGCAAAAAGCCTTAATTGATGCAATATTCCTTGAAATTGTGGTTGGTTTAAATTTTTGTTCTTGTAATTGAATTACATATGTATCTAAATGAGCTTGAGTAATATTTTCAGGCTCATGCACACCATTTTTTTCTAAAAACATCTTTAATTTTTTCAAATCTCTGCCATACGAATCTCTGGTACTATCCGACGCATTTTTTACATTATGCAAATACAAAATAAATTCCTCTATTACTGTTTCCATGTAAATCAGCTCCCTCCCATAGAGATTCCATTCAGTTCATTATAATGATAATTTTACTTAAAATCAATACAAACATTTGTCTTAAAATATTCTTAAAAGGTTCATAAAAATAATGGGATTCAGATAGCTCTCTAAAACACATCCAAAAACCACAGCACCCATAATTATAAGTAATTGAATTATTTTGCTACGGATGGAATTCATAACACTCGTATCAACAGAACTGCTATCTTTAAAATAAATACTACGGCATGTTTTTTCACATAAATTCAATAATATAATATATGCTGGTATATAAATAATATATTGAGGAAATACCCCCGTAATTACAAGCAAAATCCCCTTCATACCATATCGGATAACTGCCGCCGAAAGAAACATTCCTATGGCAGCACCGTACCATATGGTTTTAGCTGCCACAAATAAAACGCCTAAATATGTTGTAGCAATAATAACCATTAATAGGACATCTAAAATTCTTTGCCTTATTAGATAATAGAAAAATGCAGAATTATCTACTGTCATATATTTCATATGATACAGTGTGTATTCATCTAATAATCCAGTATTCTCTAGCAACGCTTTTTTGCCATCATTCATGAGAATAGTACCAAGAATTAATCCTATTACAAAAAGAGCTAAATACGGTAATTTACCTGTTTTTACTCGTATACCATGTAGTCGCATACTTCTCCTCACACAAAGTTTTAAGTTAATGTATTCTATGCGAGGAGATAAATATACATGTCACGCTTTCGATTAAGTTTTAAGTAATACTATTTGTGGCAATATTTATTATAATATGCTAATAATGCCGATACAGTTTTTGCATCCTGTATTTTGCCTTCATAAATCATGTTCAGCAAGTCCTCAATATCGTGTGCCTCCACATTTATAAACTCATCCTCATCTAAGTGTTGTTTGCTTGGAATTAATTTATCAGCAACATAAATGTCAATTTTTTCATTACAAAAAGCAACTGTAGTATATATAGAAATCAAAAACGTTGCTTCATCACACCGATAACCAGTTTCCTCTTCAAGCTCACGCATAGCCGCAACAGCTGTTGGTTCCTCCGCTGTGTCTAAGCCACCAGCTGGTATCTCTAAAGTCTCTCGTTCCAATGCATTGCGATACTGACGAACCATTAAAAGCTTCCCGTCTTCTCTCACTGCAACAACTGCTGCTGCACCTTTATGTTGTATAAAATCCCATATAGCAGTATTACCGTTGGGAATCTGCATTGTATCTTGATAGTAATCAATAATTCGCCCTTTAGCTACCAAAGTTCTTTTTAATCGAACAAATTCATCCATATTTCAATATCCCTTTCCTATACAAGAACAAATTTTCCTATACATTAAGAATGCTATACTTATGTTCATCACATAAATATAGCATTCTCATATTAACACATTTTAAATTATTTTGCCTGTAATATTTTTTCTATGCTAACTAATTTTACACATAATACAAATAAGTTAGTAGCTACCTGCATCTCTTCTGTTGTTGGAAAAGAAGGTGCAATTCTTATATTGCTATCTTTGGGGTCCTTACCATAAGGAAATGTTGCCCCTGCGCCAGTCAACACCATTCCTGCCTCTTTACACTTTGTAACAATAGCTTTCGCACAATCTTCCATTGCATCAAAAGAAATAAAATATCCACCATTAGGTTTGGTCCATTCTCCAATTCCTAGTCCTGTTAACTCTTTATCTAACACATTTATTACTGCTTCAAATTTAGGTCTTAATAACTCGGCATGTTTCTTCATATGGTTCTTCATACCTGTAATATCTTTAAAATAACGGGCGTGACGTAATTGGTTCACCTTATCATAACCTATCGTTTGAATCGTCATAGATGCCTTTACGGAAGCTAAATTCGCTTTTGATGATGCCATCGCTGCAACTCCCGCACCAGCTAAACTAATCTTAGACGTAGATGAAAATTCATATACCATATCTGGATTACCTGCTTTTTCACATTCACCTAAAATATCTAATATCGTATCTTTTTTATCTTCATAAAGATCATGTATTGCATATGAATTATCCCAAAAAATACGAAAATCTTTTGCTGCTGGTTTCAATGCTGCAAAGCGTTTCACTGTTTCATCAGAATAAGTATAACCTTGTGGATTTGAATACTTAGGAACGCACCAAATACCTTTTATACTATCATCCTCAGACACATATTTTTCAATCATATCCATATCTGGACCTTTATCTGTCATTGGGATTGTAATCATCTCTATTCCAAAATGCTCTGTTATAGCAAAATGTCTATCATAACCAGGTGTGGGGCATAAAAACTTTACTTTATCTAACTTACACCATGGAGTACTACCCAATACACCATGAGTTACTGAACGTGAAACTGTATCATACATAATTGTTAAGCTTGAATTACCAAATACAATTACATTATCTACGTTCACCTCCATTAAATCAGCCATTAATTGCTTCGTCTCAGGTATACCATCTAAAACACCATAGTTACAAACATTAAGGCCATCTGAAGCCTTCAAATCACTTTTAGAGTTTATCGTATCAAAAATATCTCTACATATATCCAATTGGTCTACTGCTGGTTTCCCTCTGGACATATCTAATTTTAATCCTTTACCTTTTGTTTCCTCATAAGCCTTTTCATATTCAGCTTTTAATCCTAATAACTCTTCTTTAGATAATTCTGCGTATGCTTTCATAGTTTCCTCCATCTTGCCATTCCATTTACATTATTTATATTACAAATTAATCGTAATAAAAGCAATGTTCATTCTGGATAATTGTATACAATCATACATTTTACCTATGATACCACAAGAGATAATTGAACACAAGTATATTTTATTAAAAATTAATAGCAGTTCAGCCACGGTTACTACTCAAGGTACTAGTAACTCTTAAGCGATATATACTTTAACGAAAGGGTAAGAAGCAGTCCTAACCATTCCAATGAGCCCCGTTAAAAAACGTCGGCACTTGATTTCACCAAGTCGCAGACGCAGGTGAAATCTTAGTACCGCTACGTTTTTTGCCGAGCGAGAGCGTGGGCGATTGGAATGGTTAGGACTACTTCGTACACATTAGTTGGATGAATGTAACGTACGCAAAGAGAGTTGTTGCCAATAGCATCCGCTATTTCACAACAACTCTCTTTAATCTTATTAAGTTTTCCGTTCTTACAACAACCGTAACGCTATGGTGTATTATTTCGCATAATCAATAACGCGGCTCTCCCGAATCACATTTACCTTAATCTGTCCTGGATATTCCAACTCAGCTTCAATCTGTTTTGAAATATCTCTAGCCAATAAAACCATATCGGCATCGGTAATTTGCTCAGGTACTA
>CAZKGP010000254.1:0-3954 GCA_964552225.1 uncultured Acetatifactor sp. | reverse complement strand
AATACCATTACCATTGGTATTTCTGTTCGTAAAGAAGAGATTAATATAATGAAATATATAGGTGCAAGAGACTTTTTTGTACGTGCTCCTTTTGTAATAGAAGGTATGATTATTGGCTTTGTTGGAGCCGCAATCCCCCTGGGATTGACTCACGGTCTATATAATTATATTCAAGTTTATATCGTGGAGAATTTCAGTGTTTTAGAACAATTCCTTAAGTTTCTATCATCAGAGGAAGTTTTCAAGTTCTTAACTCCAATTTCTCTATGTGTTGGTATTGGCATTGGATTCTTTGGAAGTATTACAACTGTGAGAAAGCATTTACGGGTATAAAATGAAAAAAATAAAAGTGATTATTCCTTTATGTCTGGCATTATGCATTGCATTAATGCCAGCCTTTTCAACTAAATCAGTAGCAATGAGTGTGGCTGCAATTACTTCAGATAGTATTAAAGAAAAAGAACAAGAGATTGAAAAGGCTAAAAAAGAAAAAGAAAATGCAAAAGCTGGCTTAAGCGATGTTGAAAAGCAGAAGCAGGAGTTAGAAACTGAAAAAGAAAATTTAGCAGGACATGTAGTAGAATTAGATGGCAAGATGGGTCTTGTAGAGCAAAATATTGCGACGCTCAAGCAGCAGATTGTAGATAAGGAAGAGCTAATTGCGGCTACAGAGCAAGAATTAGTTCGTGCTAAAGAAAATGAAGATAAGCAGTATGAATATATGAAAAACCGCATAAGATTTAACTATATAAATGGTGAGACTTCTATCTTGCAAGTTATTTTTGAATCTAAAAGCTTTAGTGATATACTTAGTAATGCATATTATGCAACCAAGGTTTATGAATATGATCAAAAAATGTACGATGAATATCAACAAAATAGGTATTATGTTGAATTATGTAAGGAACAACTGGAAATTGAAAAGGATAGCTTAGATTTACACCAGAAAAATGAGGAAGAACAGCGAGCTACCTTAGAAAATTTAATTGAAGAGAAGAAAAATACGATTACATCTTATGAGGCAGATATTAATACGAAAGAGAAAGCAATAGAGGAACTAGAGGCAGAAATTGCAGCCCAAGAGGAAGTTATTTCTACATTAGAGGCAGCAGTTGCAGAGGAAAAGAGAAGAATCATTGCTCAAAACGGTTCTGTTCTTAAGTATGATGGAGGTGTGTTTAAGTTTCCGTTAGCTTCTTATACTAGGGTGTCGGATGATTATGGTATGCGAACTCATCCGATATTGGGGGTGCAACAGTTTCATAATGGTGTTGATTTTGCAGCACCTGGGGGAACCGCAATTTACGCAGCTTATGATGGGAAAGTTGTTGCAGCGACTTATAGTGCAACAATGGGAAATTATATAATGATTGACCATGGAGATGGTCTCTATACCATTTATATGCATGCTTCGGCACTGTATGTATCTAAGGATAGTGTGGTAATTCGTGGAGAAACGATTGCAGCGGTTGGTAGCACTGGTCGTTCCACAGGGAATCACTTACACTTTTCCGTACGAGTAAATGGTGGGTATGTAACTCCATGGAATTATTTGTCACAGTAAATTTGCGCCATTGCAAATGCCCGGTACTGGCTCAATTGAAAGGAGCACCGTAAAACGGTATATGGATATGAATAAAGATAATAATTATTTAGACAAGGACTCAATTAATAATATTAATAATGAAGAGGCTTTGCAACAAAAACAACAAGGAAAAGGCCTTTTTTACAGTGGCCTTGTTTCAGGATTAGTACTATCCTTATTAATTGTAAGTATAGTATTTCTAGCTACTAGAATACAGACTTTTGTTAATATACGGACTCAGAAAAATTCAAATATTCAAAGCAATTTAGAGTTGAATACAGATTCTTTATTGGATGATTCAGTTAAGGCGAAGATACAAGGGATTGAATCCTTAATGAAGGCGTATTTTTATCATGATAATATTGATGAAGATGCTATGGAGGATGGAATATATAAAGGAATGGTGGATTCCTTGGGAGATCCCTATTCAGTATATTATACCAGCGAGGAGTTTCAGGAATTTAGCCAGGCCACAGAGGGGATTTACTATGGCATAGGTGCTGCGATTAGTATGGATAAGAATACAACGCTTCCTAAAATAAGTACGGTTTTTGATGATACTCCTGCACAACAAGCAGGATTAAGAGAAAACGATATTATTTATGAGGTGAATGGTGCATCTACTTATGGGCAAACTACAACAGAGGTTGTAGCGCAAATTAAAGGTGAAGAAGGAACAAGCGTTAATTTAACTATTTTTAGAGAGGATGCTAGTGATTACTTATATATTGATGTAACTCGTGGTAAGGTAGAAACACCTACTGTTACCTTTGAAATGTTAGATGGGGAAACAGCATATATTCAAATTGGTGAATTTGATTCTGTTACCATTAATCAATTTTCAGATGCACTTACTTCAGCAAAAGATAATAAAATGGAAGGACTTATTATAGATTTGCGTAGTAACCCAGGCGGCAGTATGGATGCTGTTGTAGAAGTGGCACGAATGCTTCTCCCTGAAGGTATGATTGTGTATACCGAGAATAAATACGGGGAGAGAGTAGAATATACCTGTGAAGGTAAAAATGAGATAGATGTACCTTTGGTAGTGCTTATTAATGGTAATTCGGCTAGTGCAGCAGAAATACTTGCGGGAGCTGTTAAGGACTATAAAATTGGAACCTTAGTGGGAACTACTACTTTTGGAAAGGGTATTGTACAACAAGTAGTAACATTAAATGATGGATCTGCAATTAAGGTAACTGTAAGTAGCTATTTCACACCAAATGGCAACAATATTCATGAGATTGGTGTAGAACCGGATGTAATATGTGAATTTGATGCTGAGGCATATTATGGAGAGGAAAATTATGATAATCAATTAGATGAAGCTAGAAAAGTATTAGCTGAAAAAATTATTGAGGCATCATATTATAAATTAAAATGAGATATCCAGCGTTGGACGGTATACGTGGAATAACATTAATTAGTATGATTTTATATCATGGCATTTGGGATATGGTATTTCTATTTGGTGAAAACTGGAAATGGTATACCTCTGATGCTGGTTATGTATGGCAGCAAAGCATATGCTGGACATTTATTTTATTATCTGGCTTTTGTTGGTCTCTCGGCAGACGGAGATTAAGGCGAGGAATCATTGTCCTCTGTGCAGGTACCTTGATTACATTCGTTACAATGGTCGCCATGCCTAGCCAAGTGGTTCAATTTGGTGTATTGACACTATTAGGAAGCTGCATGCTGTTGATGATTCCTTTAGAAAGGCTGTTGAAAAAAATACCACCAGAAGTAGGCGGATTGTGCTCTTTTATTCTAT
Source organism: uncultured Acetatifactor sp. (assembly GCA_964552225.1). Taxonomy (GTDB): domain Bacteria; phylum Bacillota; class Clostridia; order Lachnospirales; family Lachnospiraceae; genus Acetatifactor. The sequence continues at coordinate 592 of CAZKGP010000254.1, read as the reverse complement.
TTATTCTATTTCGTGGTATAAATGATGGATATTTGGGATTTGAAGGGATAATATTATGGAGGCTTCCAAAGGAATGGTACGCTAACTTGTTTACAACGTATTTGGGATTTATGGAAAGTTCCTTTTATTCAACAGATTATTTCTCTTTATTTCCTTGGTTCTTTTTATTTATTACAGGATATTTTTTATATCAAATAATCATTAACAGAAATCTTATTAAAATATTACAAAAAAGAGTATATGGACTAGAGTGGATTGGAAAACACTCATTAATTATATACATGCTACATCAACCTGTTTTGTACGCTGTATTAGTTGTATTATATAGGGTTATATAAAGTATTGAATTAGAAAGGTGCGCAAATAAGTAGTGTAAACTACAAAGTTTGCACACTTTTTTTAATGCTTGTTACAGTTCAGAACCCAGCCACTCGTAGAATGGTAATGGTACGAAGCAGTCATAACAATTCCATTCGCCCCCGCTCCCGCTCGACAAAAAACGTAGCGGCACTAAGATTTCACCTGCGTCTGCGACTAGGTGAAATCAAGTGCCGACGTTTTTTAACGGGGCTCATTGGAATGGTTATGACTG
>CAZKGP010000253.1:0-3961 GCA_964552225.1 uncultured Acetatifactor sp. | reverse complement strand
GCAAAACCAATGGTACCTATATCACTATGTTCTCCTTCTGATGCCTCTGGAATCAATTCTTCCACCACAACATATATCATTGCACCTGCCGCAAACGCCAGCATATATGGAAGTATTGGTGTTATAAAAGATGCCAGCAAAATAGTTATAATTGCTCCTATTGGCTCTACTATTCCTGATAACATTCCTGCCATAAATGCCTTAAATCGGCTTTGACCACCACTTCTTAATGGTAATGCTATAATCGCACCCTCTGGGAAGTTTTGAATGGCAATACCAATAGACAGTGCAATTGCGCCTGCCATGCTAATCTCTCCATGACCGCTGATGACACCTGCAAAAGCAGCTCCTGCAGCGCACCCTTCTGGTAAATTATGAATGGTAACTGCCAACATTAACATAGATGTTTTACTTAACTTACTTTTAGGACCCTCTGGCTTTTTGCCGGTTAAATGAATATGAGGAATTGCTTTATCCATAATTAGCAGGAAAACAATTCCCGCCAAAAAACCAACCACGGCTGGAACAAACTTAAGTTTTCCCATATTCTCGGACATTTCCATTGCTGGAATTAAAAGTGACCATACTGATGCTGCCACCATCACCCCAGCCGCAAATCCTAATAATGCCTTTTGTACATTGGGTTTTATTTCATTTTTTAAGAAAAATACACAGGCTGCCCCCGCTGTTGTTCCAATAAATGGAATCATAACACCAAATATAATATCCATATTCATCTTTCATCTCCTCTTCATATAATATAAGCAATTGTTACAACTATATTATATTTATTCAAATAAGATAAATGTGTACCTAAATTTTAAAATTAAAACACTGTTGCCTTTAATTTCGCCATTAGACAACAGTGTGTTCGCTACATAAAAGTAATAATTTCATCTTCTGGAGCACTCGTCTTCGTAACGCTAATCGCATGTATTACAGGACCTTCTCCATTATAATCTTCCCAATATTCCTTGGCTACAGTTCCTTTTACTTTTACCCATTCCTTTTCCTTCAAAGAATCTACTCCATCATATTTACAAGTATATCCCAAAAATGCCATATCATCAGCACAACAAGTCATTGCCATACGACCGGGTACAAAATAACCCTTGGGAAATTCTTCAGGTTTTAAAACCATTGCCGTAAATTCAATTGTTTTACCAAGATACCTATCTAAGCGCTCCATAGAATCTAAAAACCAAATACCATATCCATTATTATCAAGGGTAATCACTTCCTGATTCAAATCATATGGCAAATCATCTTCAAAAATCTCATCAATTTCCCCATTGGCATCTTCGAAAATAACTTCTGCTGAAGGATTCACCGCTTTGATATTACGTTTATAATTATTTAACTCTTCAATACCATCACAACGGTTAAAAATAATCATTTCAGACTTACGAATCATCTCTGCTAACAAAGAACGCATATTGGTATAGTACATTGGGAAAGTAGAGCCATCAATTATTGTAATCTGCTGTTCTATATTCCAATGAAATGGAAGCTTTGCATTTTTATAATTCCACATACCGTTATACTCAATAAGGATACGTTCTGGATCATGTTTCTTCTCAAGGTCAATCAACATATTGGGATTAAAATCTTCCTCATTGCTAATTCTCTCTATTATTGCACGCCCCTTATTCAACACCTTTGGGTCAAACTCAACTTCGCCTTCTTCGCAAAGTATAATCAAAGTTTTACCTTTAATATGAAAATAAGGCTGTTCTAGAGTAAAAGATATAAACTCTGATTTTCCACTATCTAAAAAACCGTTCACTACATATACTGGCTTCATATATTGCCTCTCTTACTTATTACTTTTATTTTTGAAATAATTCTGCTAGCTTGTCTTCCTTAATATTAGATCCTATAACACAGATTTTACCAGTAACATCTGGCTTTCCACTGCGCACTTCGTGCTCTTCTGGTACATAATCGTAATAAATCCAAGTACCATCTTCCCCAGAAACCATACCTTTTGCACGTAAAACCATACCATAGTCTCCACTATCTAGCGATTTTAAGATATTTTCGATTTCTGATTTACTATATACATTTGGTGTTTCCATTCCCCAGCTAGTAAATACTTCATCTGCATGATGATGGCGGTGTTCATGGTCGTGGTCATGCCCATGGCAACCACAATCGCAATTCTCGCCGTGTTCATGATGGTGCCCGTGATCATGGTCGTGGCAACCACAACTGCAATCCTCGCCATGCTCGTGATGATGCTCGTGCTCGTGATGATGTTCGTGCTCGTGATGATGTTCGTGTTCATGGTCGTGGCAACCACATGCACAGTCCTCGCCATGTTCGTGATGATGATGCTCGTGCTCATGAAGTAGTTCCTTCATCATATTATCTAAAGTATCCGTACCTTCTATGGTATCCAATATAGTCTTTCCATCCAACTGATTCAACTGAGTTGTTATGATAGAGGCTGTCGTGTTATGTTCGCGAATCATTTCTACGCACTGATTGATTTGCTCTTCAGAAGTTTTATCCCCTCTGGTTAAGATAATGGTTCCCGCATATTGAATCTGATTCACATAAAATTCACCAAAATTCTTCATAAAGGATTTGCATTTGGAGGCATCTACAACTGCCACAGCACTGCTTACTTTAATATCTAAGTCTACTGCTACTTTTTCAATTGCAGTTAAAACATCTGACAACTTACCAACCCCAGAAGGTTCTATTAATACACGCTCTGGAGAATATGTTGTTAACACTTCTTTTAAAGATTCACCAAAATCACCTACTAAAGAGCAGCAGATACAACCAGAGTTCATTTCTTTTATTTCAATGCCAGCCTCTTTTAAAAAGCCCCCATCAATCCCAATCTCACCAAATTCATTTTCAATTAATACAACCTTAGTATCGCTTAAAGCCTCAAGCAAAAGCTTTTTTATTAAAGTTGTCTTTCCAGCTCCAAGGAAGCCAGATATCACATCAATCTTAACCATTATTTTGTCCTTTCTTGACACGTTCACTTTACTCATTAACTTGTATTTTCTCGCAAAATTATTATTCTGTCAATATGTCTTGCTCGACAATTCATTCAATTAATTATCTTCAACTAGTAAATTATATTCCGTCACTATAATGCTCAGGGGTAAAATTGCTATATCATTCTCTTCATTTCCTCCACAAAGAATACCGATAAAAAGGCCATTTGGGTCAAACACACCGCCTCCTGACATCCCAGACAGTGCATAGGTTTTTCCTATCATCATATATTGCTGAAAATCCTCTGTATATATCCAAGTATCTATTATTTCACCTTCATAAGCATTGGCTGCTACATCATCGATAGAACCCATTACAATAATTCCATCCCCTGCCTGCAATTTATCAAAACTTTCTTTGTCAGTAGAAACATATTTACACGTTTCTAAACAGTCCTTTGGTAAACTACTTGTTTCTAATTTAAGAAATCCAACATCAGATGAATTAGAAACCATTATATTACTACATATTACAGTTGTACCATCTATAAATTTAACTTGTACGTTTTGGGCATTTTCAATTACATGAGCAGCTGTTACAATCACAATTGATTCCATATCCATTTTATAGATAATTCCACTTCCATAGAGAGTGTCTGCTGTTATTCGCACAGTAGTTTCCGAGGCTGTCCTCTGCAATAAATCCGCAATATTAGTATCTTCCGGATTCTCCACTGTAAAATTCTCATTAGACTGGAATTCAGATATTACTTCTACATCTTTATTGCAACCAGATAATCCTAGGATAACCAACACTGCTATGATTAAGCAATTTACCTTATCTTTTTTATAAAACATTATATTTCCTCTTTGGCTTTTTCAATATAAAAATCTATTAAATTAAATATCCAGCCCTTTAGGTCTGAAAATTCATATCCTAATTTCTTTGCTTTCTCTATATTTATACTATATTCTTCAGCACCATTGTAAGGACCACACTCTCC
>CAZKGP010000252.1:0-4009 GCA_964552225.1 uncultured Acetatifactor sp. | reverse complement strand
GTAAGAAAAATAAAACAATTGCCAAAAAAATGATTCCTACAAATAAAATAAAAAATTTCTGATTTTGTAACATTCCAAATGCAGCCCCTCTATTTTCTAAATATTGAAGCTCTAGTACACCTTCAATTATCTTTATAGATGGCTGTCCTTTTAAATAAACAACCGCTAAATGCTTGGTATACTGATCAAGAAGAAGAAAAAATATAATAATAATAAAATCTAAAAACAATATAAGTCCCTTTTTCTCTTTCTTATTCATTCAACATTATCCTCTTCACTATAATAAATTTCATTTACAGCAGCTAACATTTCTTCTTCTGTAACTGTATTGTCAATAAAAGCTTTTCCAATTTTTTTGAGTAAAATAAATTTTATGGTACCAGCTTCCATTTTTTTATCTGATTTTGTTAGAGTAACAATTTCACTTGGATTAATATTTTCTACAGTAATTGGCAAGTAAAATGGCACAAACATATCTCGTATTTCATAATATTCTTCAGAACTGATGAGTTCTCGTTTTAATGAAATATACGCCGCTGCTACACAGCCCAATGCAACACATTCACCATGAAACAATTCAAAGTTCCTTGCTTTTTCAATTGCATGTCCAATCGTATGTCCAAAGTTTAGTAAGGCTCTGTCTCCCTGCTCTGTTGGATCCTTTTCAACTACTAATTTCTTAATGGTACAGCTTCGCATTATCATTTCTTCCAAGATGTCTAAATCACGTTCACATATTTCATACATATTAGTAATTAGCCATTCATAAAAGTTTGCATCTTTAATAAGTCCATGCTTCATTACTTCAGCAAAACCAGAATAAAATTGTCTTTCATCTAGTGATTGCAGTACAGTAATATTCATATAAACTAATCGAGGCATTTTAAAAGCACCAACCATATTTTTAAAAGAATCAAAATCGACTCCTGTTTTACCACCAATACTGCTGTCTGTTTGTGCTAAAAGTGTTGTTGGTATTTGTACAAAATCAATTCCACGTAAATACGTTGCAGCAACATAACCTGTTAAGTCACCGACTACGCCACCACCAACAGCTATTAACAAGTCCTTTCTATCAAAACCCTCTTGAATTAAAAAAGTGTAAACATCTTTTACTGTATCTAATGTTTTTTGACTTTCACCAGCTTTAAAAGAAAACAGAGATGATTTTTTACACTTGCTTTGTAAACTTTCTTGTAAATCTTTGGCATATAAGGTCTCAACATTTGAGTCCGTTATAATACAGACTTGCTTATTTTCTATTTCAAAATCCTTGAGTTCTTCCCATAATTCATCAAATGATTTGCTATATACAATATCATAACAGGGTTTTTTATTTAATAAAATAGGTAATCTTTGTGCCATAAATAAATATCCTCTCCAGTAATATATATCTTTTCATTATAAAAAACTTCCCACTAGCAAAGCAGGAAGCTTATTATGCTACTTATAAATCATTTTGAATTGATGAATCAAAATTACCCGCTAATATATCTTGAAAATCACCAGAAATATCAACACTTGCAGGCGTTATTATAAATATATAATGAGAAATTTTCTGCAAGTTACCATCAATTGCAAAGCAAGATCCTGATGTGAAATCAATAATACGTTGTGCAATATCAACATCCAAGCCTTCTAAATTCAATACTACCGTTCTATTTGCTAGTAATGTCTCGGTGATTTCTCTAGCTTCTTCTACACTGGTAGGTTTAATTACACATACTTCCATACCTGAACCAGCAGATACTTTACGTGTGATTGGCTGACGCATTGGAGTAATCTTAGCTTGTTGCTGAGTTTTCTTAGATGCCCTATCACTATAGTCATCTTCCTCCATACTAGCTCTTGATGAAGTAGATTTTTTGGCCTTAGGAACATCTATTTCATCTTCATCATCAAAGTATTCATCATCATAATAATCTTCATCTTCATTACTGTTTAGTCTCATTATATCTAAAAACTTATCGAGTAGTCTCATTACATTTATCTCCTTTAATAATATATTAGCGTAGCACAAAAACCTTAAATATTATAATTTCTTTCTCCAAATATACCTGTACCAACTCTAATATACGTTGCGCCCTCTTCGATTGCAACATCATAGTCTCCTGTCATCCCCATTGACAAAACACTCATAGAAATATTATCAATGTTTTTATGAGTGATGTCAACTGCTAATTCACGTAATCTAGCAAAATGGTGACGATTTTCATTGGAATCTGTTACATATGGTGCAATTGTCATCAAGCCTTTAATATGAATAGCAGGTAGTTTGGCAACTTGAGTTATTAAATCAACGGTATCTTGCGAAGTAATTCCAAATTTAGTTTTCTCTTCTGCTATATTAACTTCTATTAAGATATTAACCTCTGTATTTTTCTTTAAAGCTTCTTTGCTAATTTCCTGTGCTAGGCGTAATGAATCTACACTATGAATCAAAAATACTTTATCTACAATATATTTAACTTTATTTCGTTGTAAGTGTCCTATCATGTGCCAGCGTATATCATTTGGGAGCTTGTCTTCTTTTTCTAAAAGTTCTTGAACTTTATTTTCGCCAAAGTCTCTTTCGCCAGCATGATATGCTTCCATCAAAGCGTCTATAGGCTGGGTTTTACTTACAACAATCAAGGACGTATCTTTTATATCTCTACCTGTCTTTGCACAAGATTCATTCATACGCGTTCTTATGCTTTGTATATTTTTAGATATCATATTATTTTAACCTTTCATATATAATTATATTATTCAAACATAAATTGATTAACCTTTACAGAATCGGCATTCAATACTATTATATCATATACATTTAATCCATACTTGGTATTAGGCTGAACAATAGCATATTCTTCATTTTGATATAATATAACTATTTCCTTAAAATCGGCATACCCTTTATTTCTGTTATAAACACCAATTAGAGTAGCACGTCTACTTGTTGTATATGTAGATTGGGTTTCAGGCTGTATTAGAATATCACCAATTCCAAGAATAAAAGTGTCAATATAATATTCTTTTGTTTCTTCGTTAAAGCTGTATAGGTTGGTTTCTATAAATTCACTAGATATGGTACCATCTTCTAAATAACATTGACGTATTACACCACTAGAACCTGATTTACCACCCTGAGTCACATATTCTTCTGGAACAAGGAAAAACTCTCTTTCTACAATTGAGGAATTGGGTATTTTTAGCCCTTTTTCATCATTAATAATTAATTCAATATTCAAAAACCTATCAGAAACGAATGTAATCATAGAATTTGTAAAACTAAGTTCAAGATAAGTGTTACCATCGCTGTTACGAAGTAATTTAGTTGCGCCCCATGAGGTATATTGGTTCTTTAAAAATAAAACATTAACATATTCCGCTTCCTCTAGCTCGGCGCCACGTGCTTCCTCAATAGGAATTACAATTTTCCATCTTTCATTTGCAGAGATTTTGTATGCTGGATCACCATTTGTTATTAATTCGGAACCCATTAACTGTATTTTTTCGTACGTCTTTTGGTCAAACATTTCTTGAGTAACCATATCAGAGGTAAGTGTTTCATATCCATCAATCCAATAGGTAACAATACCGGTTGTTTGAGCTTTACAAAGATTAACAACATCTGACAAATTGCTACCATTACCAATATCATTAATGCTTTTCATTAAATTTTCATTTGAAAGCTTTAAGACTAGGTTATCTATATAATGCTTAAAATCATAAGTTGAACTAAAATTATCAGGTTTAAAATTATGAGAAAAATTAACAATCTCACTTTTAAAATCTTTTAATTGTTTATCACTTAAAGTATTTTCTTCTAGATTTGAATTTCCTAAAAGTTCGTTTACTCGTCCAGTTTCATCTATTATGTACACAAGATCATTTTTGGCTACTCTTTCGCCTTCATAAGCACAGTGATTTACATAGCCGGAAGAATCTGCGTTAAATACTAATTCATCGCGAATTACAATTCCTTTATAAATATTGTTTGTTGATAAGGAACCTTCTTTTACTT
>CAZKGP010000251.1:0-4048 GCA_964552225.1 uncultured Acetatifactor sp. | reverse complement strand
CTTAACACCAAAGGAGGAAGATGAATGAGTATTTTAAAAATAGAAAACATTTGTAAAACATACCCTTCTTTTATGCTCGATAATATTTCATTTGATTTGACACCAGGTAAGATTACAGGTTTTATTGGAAGAAACGGTGCGGGTAAAACCACCACTCTGAAGTCAATTCTTAATATTGTTCATCCTGATAGTGGAGAAATCCTATTTTTTGGTGAACATTTCCTAGAAAATGAGCAGGCAATTAAACAACGAATTGGGTTTGCCACTGGAGGAATTGACTTTTATCCCACCAAAAAAATCCGTACAATTACAGAAACCACAAAACGTTTTTACACGAATTGGAATGATACGGCATACGCTGAATATATGCGTCTATTTAAACTTGATGAAAATAAGACACCTTCTCAACTTTCAGAAGGTATGAAAGTAAAGTATTCCTTGGCTTTGGCACTTTCTCATAATGCTGAACTTCTTATTTTGGATGAGCCAACAAGTGGCCTTGATCCTGTATCACGAGATGATTTATTAGATGTTTTTCTTGATTTATGCGACAAAGGAATTACCATTCTTTTTTCCACACATATTACTTCTGATTTAGACAAATGTGCTGATCATATTATTTATATTAAAAATGGGAAGCTTTTAGCAGACCGTAATATGAAAGCCTTTGTATCCGATTATAAAATTATTTCTTTAACATCAAAAGAACAAGTAGAAAGCTTGTCCGATAAATTAGTTGGTTATAAAAGAGGGAAAGAGGGTTACACTGCACTTGTTAACTCCAGCGATGTTCCTTTGCTGAATCTACCCTCTGTAGATGCTGACTTAGAATCTATTATGGTACATATAGAAAAGGAGTAGAGTATGAAAAATTTATTATATAAAGAATTTAGATTATGTACGCACCCAACAAGTTTAATATTTTTATCCTTGTCTGCACTGCTAATGATTCCTAATTATCCATATCTAGTAACCTTTTTCTATACGGGGCTTGCGGTGTTTTTCGTCTGTCTTTCCGGTCGGGAGAATCATGATATCTTCTATACTGTTTGTTTACCTGTTAGTAAGCGGGATATTGTAAAATCAAGATTTTGCTTTGTAATAATACTAGAGTTTTTACAAGTGCTATTAGCAATCCCATTTTCCATACTACGCCAGAGCTTTAATATACCCGGAAATGAAGTAGGGTTAGATGCCAATATTGCTTTTTTCGGCTGTGCGTTTATTATGATGGGTATTTTTAATCTAATATTTTTCTTAAATTATTATAACGCACCAGAAAAAGTAGGTATGGCTTTCACCAAAGCTTGTATTGCCATATCAGTTTTTATGGTACTAATTGAAACGAGTGCTCACGTGGTACCTTTTGTGAGGGATAACTTGGATACAAAGGACCCTGCATTTCTTACCTATAAACTCATTGTATTAGCCATTGGTTTTGTAGTTTATGTGGTATGTACCGTTGTGGCTTATCAGAAATCCACAACGTCATTTGAGAAACTGGATTTATAGGGAAAACATTCCTATAAAAATGTGGTATAGCATCCCCGATGCAGTACCACATTTTAGTCATGCCATCCATATGTTATATCTTTCAATCCCTCTTTTTTTAAATAAAATTTTTCTAAGGGATATTTATAAACTTCTCTTTCTTGTGTATAATCGGAAACTCTTCTATTTTCTCGTACTTGTATTTCTACAAAATAATGATCTATGTAAAACATTTTATTGTAATACTTTGAAATCATATATTCAAAAGCATTGGGTTCCACTGTATAAAAATGTGATGCATTCAAAAACCAAATATCCTCTACTCCTGCAGATTGATAAATTAAGTGTTGTTTTTCCCAATCATCCAACTTCATCTCACAGGAAAGATAGGAAGCTACCAACTGCTGTTCCCCTAGGTCTACTAGGAAATCTGCTGATAAATCTATATTTTTATTTCCCTCAAAAGCAAGCTTTGAATGAGTTATTATTTCACTATTTGGAAAACTTTTTCTTAGAACATGATAAAGCATCCTTCTAGCTTCTAATGTTTTACCCTTGCCTTTAATGCTTTTTCTAGTGCACTCTACATCACTATAATGTCTAAAATAAGGCTCCATAATATTCCCAGCACAAAGCATCATTTTCTCATGACAATCTGGGCATGTAAAACTTAGGCTTTGGCTTTCTTTCTTCATATATAAGCGAAGTTCTTCATCATAATAACCTTCATAATCCTTCAAATCATAAGCATACCAGATTTTTCCTTGATATAAAGCACTGTCATAAATTGCCATATGTCCCCCTAATATCGCTTACTATAAAAGATATAGCTACCAATCTTTAGTAAAATAGTTGCCCCTAATATTCCAAAAGAAACATAAAATGCCACCATATTACTAAGAGCTGCGGTACAAGTAACAAATAATAAAATACATAATAATATATTTACAACAATTCCACCTGATTTATCATATAAAAATTGTTCTCTTTCCTCTTCCTCTTTTCTTTTTTGTTCTACTAGTGATTGCTTATTTATTAGAAGTTTTTTATTATGAACTATTCGATAAATAACGTAAGCACCCCCACCAAAGAAGATGATGCGACTAATATTCTGTGCTAATGGTGTCATCATTCGAGAATCTCCCATTCCCATTTCTCCTATAACAATCATATAAATAAACAGAAGTATCAATATTCCCCAATATATGCGAGTACGAAAAACAATTATCTCAGTATATGATTTTTTCTCATTATATTTCTTCATATTGAGCATCCTCCATTTTCATATTTTCGTACAAACAATATAACTCTTCAATGGTAGTATTAAAAACAATTGAAATTCGATATGCCAGCATTATAGATGGATTATATTGTCCCTTCTCCAAAGAAATAATGGTTCTGGAAGACACATGTACTAAATCAGCCAACTGCTGTTGAGTCATACTGGCTTTCTGCCGTAGTTCTTTTACCTTGTTTTTCAATGTAATCCTCTCCGATTCCGTTTTAACGCAATTTCCATGAAGCCTCCTTCACATGAAACTTCCTTCACATGAATTATAGAATTTAATTATATTTCTGTCAATTGATAATGTATAAAAATATTAACCAAGAATGTATATTTTATGGTATTATAGAAAGCAATAAAACAGAATTTCTTAATAATGTATGAGAGGATATAAAATAGGATGAAACTCTATTCCAACGTTATAAAAAAGATGATATTACCAATCATCATGGGGTGTTTTATACTTTTTATGGTGATTACATCTCCTATTTCTTTGATTCAGGGAGTACGTTTTTTTCTTTATCAGATTTTTGGTATGTGGTTACCAGGAATTGCTTTAACAGTGTTATTACGTTTACCATATACAGATTCTCTAGAGAAGATATCTTGGGGATACGGTTTGGGATTTATCATTAATATTTTAGAATATTTTTTACTGGCCGCGTTTCAGGGTCTTTTTTTAATCATTCCATTACAGATTTTGCTTGGTATTGCATCCGTTATAATTTTAGTTTATAACTATAAAGGAACATTGCGAAGTAGAGAGTGCAACGTACAAATTTTAAAATGTAAAACTGATATACACTCATGGATTGCACTGTCTGTATTTCTCATATTAGTTTTTATAATACGTTTTTTCACATATTATGGATTTAATTTACTGCCAATCTCCACTCAAGATGTAACATTTTCAACTCAGGATCTTCTTTTTTATATTGGTAATGCTATCAGTGCCAAAAAGGGATTTCCAATACAGGAGTTTCGATTTGCAGGGGAACCTTTTAAATATCACTATTTTGGAAGTATTCACCTAGCAGTAGCCTCTCTATCGACAGGAATTGACGCATTGAAATTGGAGTTTTGCCTTGCATGGATTCCTTCTTTATTCCTTGTAGTAACTTCCTTCTGGTGTCTCATGAGACAGATGAGCATCAGCTTCAAGAAAACTATTATTGGAATGTGCATTCTACTATTTACAGCAGGTATTGAATTGTTGGTTTATGTTGCTTATCAGCATAAGATGTATCAATCTCCTTTTGGCTGGGATATTGG
>CAZKGP010000250.1:0-4049 GCA_964552225.1 uncultured Acetatifactor sp. | reverse complement strand
AACTGAATAAGCTTCAAATTAAAACACCTAATGAAGGAATGAACACCTTAATTAATACTTGGACTCTATATCAGTCAGAAGTAAATGTTATGTTCTCGCGTTTTGCTTCCTTTATTGAAGTTGGTGGAAGAACAGGATTAGGATATCGTGATACAGCACAAGATGCTATGACAATACCACATTCCAATCCAGCAAAATGTAAAGAACGTATTGTGCAGTTGTTAAATGGACTTGTAAGTGATGGATACGGATTACACTTGTTCCAACCAGAATGGTTTGAGAAAAAAGATGATAAGAAAAAGCCATTTAAATCACCTACAGTAATACCTACCATGGGTTCAGGCGATTATGTACATGGGGTTGAAGATGCATGTTCTGATGATGCTTTGTGGTTAGTAACAAGTATTGTTGAATATATCAAAGAAACAGGCGAAAATGATTTTCCATATCAGGTGATTCCTTATGCTGATGGCGGAGAAGGCTCTGTTTATGAACATATGAAACGTATTCTCGATTTTTCTACTCGTGAAGTTGGTTTAACAGGAGTTTGTAAAGGACTTAGAGCTGACTGGAATGACTGTTTGAACTTAGGTGGTGGCGAAAGTGCTATGGTTTCTTTTCTACATTATTGGGCATTACAAAACTTTATTGAATTAGCAAACTTCCTTGGAGAAGATGCTGATGTAGAAAAATATACTCAGGTTGCCGAAAAAGTAAAAGAGGTTTGTGATAAAGAACTTTGGGATGGCAAATGGTACATTCGTGGTATTACCCATAATGGTAAGAAAATCGGAACCAAAGAAGATACAGAAGGTAAAGTGCATCTTGAATCCAATACTTGGGCAGTGCTTTCAGGAGCAGCGGATTTAGAAAAAGGTAAAATTGCTATGGATAGTGTAGACGAATATCTTTACACACCATATGGTTTACTGTTAAATGCGCCATCTTATACCAAGCCAGATGAGGACATTGGATTTATCACAAGAGTATACCCAGGACTCAAAGAAAACGGTGCAGTTTTCTCCCATCCAAACCCTTGGGCATGGGCAGCAGAATGTATTTTAGGTAGGGGCGATCGTGCTATGAAGTTCTACGATGCGCTTTGTCCATATAACCAGAATGATATGATTGAGATTAGAGAGGCAGAGCCATATTCTTATTGCCAATTTATTATGGGCAAGGATCATACTGGATATGGACGTGCTAAACATCCATTTATGACAGGTTCTGGAGGATGGTCATACTTTAGTGCTACACGTTATATGCTTGGTATTTGTCCTGATTTTGAACATTTAGAGATTAACCCTTGTGTTCCTGCGGATTGGAAAGGCTTTGAAGCAACACGTGTATGGCGTGGAGCGACTTATGAAATCAAAGTAGAGAATCCAAATGGAGTAATGAAGGGCGTTAGTAAAATCATTTTAAACGGCAAAGAAGTACAGCAAATTGCAGCTCAGCCGGCTAACAGTTGTAACCAAGTTACGATAGTTATGGGGTAATTTAACTAGAGGCAAATGATTGAATAAATATGTGTATTCAACAACGGACAAAAGCGTGACACAACGCGCGGATAGGAATGGATATGGTAAAATTTGGTACAGGTGGTTGGCGAGCAATAATTGGAGATGAATTTACCAAAGCAAATATTCAATTATTAGCAAAAGCCATGTGTAATAAAATGAAAAAAGAAGGTGTTGCTGATAAACCAATGGTACTCGGCTATGATCGCCGTTTTCTTGCGAAGGAAGCTATGCAATGGATTGCACAAGTGTTTGCAGCAGAAGGAATAGAATCATTATTGGTAAATAAATCATCACCAACACCATTGATTATGTTTTACGTTATGAGACATGAGCTTCCATATGGTATGATGGTTACAGCTAGTCATAATCCAGCTATTTATAACGGTATTAAGGTATTTACGGCTGGTGGAAGAGATGCAGACGAAGAACAAACAGAAGATATAGAACGATATATTGCAGAAGTGGACACCGCAAATATTGCAGAAATGGATTATGTAGAGGGAAAAGAAAAAGGATTGATTCAGGAAATCTACCCTCTCAACGAATATCTAGATAATATAATCGAAGCTGTTGATATGGAAGCAATTCGTAATGCAGGCTTACGCGTTGCACTTGATCCTATGTATGGTGTAAGTGAAACCTCTCTTAAAACTATTTTATTAACTGCAAGATGTGATGTATTTACTATTCATGATAGGCATGATACATTGTTTGGCGGTAAATTACCTGCACCAAACGAAGACACACTTCGTAGTTTGCAGAACAGTGTTATTGATAAAGGTTGTGATATAGGAATCGCAACAGATGGTGATGCGGACCGTATAGGAATTATTGATGACAAGGGAGGCTTCTTGCATCCAAATGATATTCTAGTAATACTGTATTATTATTTGGTAAAATACAAAGGATGGAATGGAGCTGTTGTTCGTAACTTGGCAACTACCCATATGTTGGATAAAGTAGCAGAACGTTTTGGAGAAAAGTCTTACGAAGTACCAGTTGGATTTAAACATATTTCTGCTAAAATGACAGAAACAGATGCAGTAATTGGTGGAGAATCCTCTGGAGGACTTACTGTAAGAGGTCATATTAGTGGTAAGGACGGTGTTTATGCAGCAATATTGTTGGTTGAAATGATAGCTAAAACCGGTAAAAAATTATCAGAAATATATTCAGAAATACAAGCAGAGTGTGGTGTAATCCATATGGAAGAAAAGGATTATAAATTCACACAAGAGAAGAAAAATCAAATGATTAAGGTGTTAATGGAGGAGCAAAAAATCCCCGAACTTCCTTTTGAAATTGATCGTGTGTCTTATATGGATGGTTCAAAGGTTTACTTTAGCAATGGCGGCTGGGTAATCGCTCGTTTCTCGGGTACAGAACCACTGCTCAGAATATTCTGTGAAATGCCAGAGGCTTCTGAAGCTAGACAAGTAGTGCGTATTTACGAAGATTTTCTCAATATTTAAAATAAAGCCGTCAGACTTATGTTTGACGGCTTTGCTATTGATTTGGTATTATAGTGTGAAAGAGTGGTGTGTTTATAACACGCAGATGGGAACAATATATGCAACTTAAAAAATTAAAAAAATATAAATTCCCATTAAAATGGAGCATGATTTGGATGCTCGTGATGGGGTGGTTACTACCTTTAATGATAATTGGATTTTGCTTACTTTATTTTGTGTCAAATATGATAAGTTTTCAAGTTGAAAAAACCATTCGTATTTCTGCTGATAAAGCTACTGAAATCTGTGAAATGCATTTAACTCAAATTTTGATATCTTCAAAAGAAGCATCCTATAATACCACCATTAAAGATAGCTATAATGAGTATTTAAGGGATGGTAATGTATCAACACTAAAATCAAAAATTACATATTTTTTGAATCAACAATATAAATATGATATTAATTTGTTATGTTCTGTTGTATTTTTTATAGAAGAACCAGAAGATATATTTTATACCTATAATACTTTTCAAGAATATAATGGTGTATCTACTGGATATAACAGAGTTCAAAATTTTACAGAAAATGTGCTAGAGGATGTGAAGAAACAATCATCTGAATTAGATACAAGGACGATGTTATATGCACATTCGAATAAATTATATATGGTGCGTAATTTAGTGAATGCATCTTTCAATCCCTATGCAATGTTAGCAGTAGAGTTGTCACCTCAATATGTGTTTGAAAGTTTGGAAAGTATTTGGGGGGCAGAGCGCTACGAGATTTATGTAGATGGGACACCTATTTTAAATACTAATATGCTAGGAAATATTTCATTAGAGGAAGTTCGTAGAACGGTTGTAGAACAAGATGGATACATTCATGATGATAGAGGCGCTTTTGCTTGTAGGGTAATGGATTTTGAAGGGCAGGAAATAATCTGCCTTGTAGAGTTGGACCCCAATACATTGATTGATGACGTAGCAATGCTACGATGGGTACTCATTCTTGTATTGGTATTTATGATTCCTTTAATGATTATCATTTTCCTTTTTTTCCATGATAAAGTAAC
>CAZKGP010000249.1:0-4072 GCA_964552225.1 uncultured Acetatifactor sp. | reverse complement strand
TTTTTGCTTTCTTAGAGATTTCCTTTGCCTCTTCAAGGCTAATCTGTAAGCAGTCGTCTTCCACTTCTTCCAGTGTTTCCACTACCTCTTTTTCAGCAACGCATATAAAATCACAAGTCTCATGATTTATCTCTACTCTAATATTATCCGCTTTACCAAAATGATTCTTGCAAGCTGTTAACAAAGAGTTCTCAATAGCTTCAAATAATGTTTCCTTGCTAATCTCCTTCTCTTTTTCCAGAATATCTAATGCATCCATTAGTTCCTTATTCATATCTTCCTCCATTCTACCGGCATACCGGCATATACATCTCTATATACAAATCAAATAGTCTAAAAATCAAATGTTAATTTTATTAATGCAATCTCTGCCCGATTAAAGGTTCTAGGATTGCCGTCCTCTAAAATAGTTAGATTCGTTTCATCAAAGCTTTCTAATACACCTGTAAATACCTTGCACTTATCTATAGCCTTGAAAAGCTTAATTTCCACTTCTTTGCCTATACTTTTTTGAATATGTTTATCTTTCTTCAACGTCCTGCCTAGCCCTGGACTACTAACTTCTAAAATATATGCATCTGAAATGTAATCTTCCTTATCTAATATCTCAGACAATGCCCTGCTTACATTTTCACAATCCACAATATTGACGCCTTCTTGTTTATCAATATAAACTCGTAAGTACCAATCATTACCTTCCTTAACATATTCCACATCATATATTTCTACACCATTTTCTTCTACTATTGGTTGTAATAGATGTTCCGTTTTTGCTTCATATGTTTCTTTTCTGGACATTCCTTCACATTCTTCCTTTCTTACTATAAAATACAGCTCTAAATAACAACAAGAAAGAGTGGCGCTCGACCACTCTTTCCTATAATCATTATTAATTTCTTATTTAGTATAGACCTATTTACACAGACTGTCAACTCTTTGAGCGAAAATGTAAGTAAAAAGGAGAAAAGATTAAAATAGAAAATTTTACTTTGTAAATTATACATATTTTTAAACCAAATATATGTTTTTTTGTTTTTCACCAAATAACTCAACATTTTTGCAGATTATTTGTTCAAATGTATTGAATTTTGCTATAAAAAAGCATATAATTACATTAACATTTATGAATGGGGGTTTGATTATGGATCATAATATAGGCATAAGCAACAACAGCAATCCTGAGTTGTGCGTACAAGAAGCAACCGCAAAATTTCGTAACCCGAAATTAATACTATTTTTTTCACCAGTAAAGGATTTTAAGATGTATACATCCTTAATCCATGAAAAATTCCCAAACAGCATTAGCATGGGGGCAACCACCATTGCTACTTTCTCCAAAAGTGGAGCGGATAAGAACACTCTAAAAGTAATCGGCATTGAAGATGGTATTGAATGTAGCGCCAATGTTTTAGAAGATGTAGACAAATATCCAATTAAATATGTAGAGCGGGTCAAAAAATGTGCAGACCATGTTAAGAGTAGCCAAAATACAATTTGTCTTGAATTTACCACAGCTTTACTTTGTGCAGAGGAGTCTGCTATGGCTGTATTAAACTCAGTATTATTGGACAAAAACATACCTGTTTTTGGTGGTACAGCAGGTGATGACGGAACCGCTTCAGGCACTATTGTTTCCTTAAACGGCAGAGTTTATGAACGGAGTTGTGTTTTTGCCATTATACATAATCTTGGTGGAGCTATAAAAGTTTATAGAGAGAACATTTATACTCCAGCTACCGGAAATGTATTGACCGTAACAAAAGCAGACACTCAGAAAAGAACAGTTTTTGAGTACAATTATCAACCTGCTGCTAAAGTGTATGCTAATGAATTAGGTGTATCAGAAAATGAGATTACTAAATATTTTGACACACATCCAATGGGCAGAATGGTAGGGAATGATATGTTCATTACTGCCAATTGCATGAAGACATCATCAGGTCAAGGCATTGTATATCATGCAAGAGTTTATAACAACGCCAAAGTTACATTGTTAAAACCTGATAATTACCGAGACATTGTTAAAAATACAATGCAACAGATTAAACAAGATGTTCCACGTCCATCTTTATCAATTATGTGTCATTGCCTTGCCAGAACACTGTTATTCGATGGTGAAGGTTATCTAAATGAGTATTCCAAGGAAATGGGAAATGTCCTTGGCGACTATATTGGTTTCTCCGGTTATGGCGAACAATATGGCGAACAACACTTTAACCAGACAATGATAGTTGCAGTATTTGAATAAAGGCGGTGATAATATGAACTTATTTAAGAAGAAAAACAACAATGCTGTTGGTGAACTCCAACCAATGATGGCACCACCAAGCACTAGTATTTCATCAATTTCTGATGATATGCTTGATAATAAATATATGAAATATGGTATAGATTTTTTATTAAAACGTATGGATACATATCTTTCAGATGAAGTGAACACCTCCTTCTATATGGATGAAATCAAAAAAAGAACACAGACATCTCAAGAGCAATTAGATCATATGAACTCAATTATAGAAACCATTAGTCAAAATTATAAAAATTTTCAAGGATTTGCAGATCAAATAAATGAAGTTATGGATGAATCTGATAGCAAAATCGTAGAATCTGATAAAAGTATGGTTCAACTAATTGGGCAGATTGAGAACTCAAAAGGTCAGTTATCAAATATGGCCACTACGTTTGAGCAGTTGGAAACAGACTTTAAAAATATTACTGGGCTTACTTCCAATATTACTGGTATTTCTAACAAGACTAACCTACTTGCCTTAAATGCTTCTATTGAAGCAGCAAGAGCTGGCGAAGCCGGAAGGGGCTTTGCTGTAGTAGCAAATGAAATACGTGAATTATCATCTTCCACAGCTTCCCTTGTTAGCGGAATTGATGAATCTATAAAAACACTGCGAGCAACTCTTATGAATCTGCAGAAAGACATTGATAGCACCTCCAATATGATGAATTCCAATATTGAATATGCAGATCACTTAAAGGGAACTATTGAAGAAGTCAAATCTTGCACTGGCGAGGTAAAGCAAGTAAGTGGTGGCATTATAAATATTATATCCACAACAAACACTCAAGTTGATAATGCAATGACTGGAATCGAAAAGATGCGTTCAGCTATTGAAAGCATTGGTGATGAACTTAATGATGTGAGCATAAAAAGTAGTGAGAAATCTACAGTATTATGTGAAATGGATGATATTTTGAATCAATTTAGCAATATCATACACGAAGTAAAATAATTTATTTCTAAATAGTAAAGCAGAACCTATAAATGGTTCTGCTTTTTTACGGCGTCAGAAAGCGCTCAAGCAAGGTAGTTCTAACATTTTACTAAAATAGTGCATCTATAGCATCTTGTACTGAACTTACCCCAATAATCTTTATTTTATTACTATGTTTTAGTTTATCGGCACTAACCTTGGGGAGCACGCAGATATCAAATCCCAATTTTTCTGCTTCCGTAACCCTCTGCTGTGCCATGCCAACAGCACGTACTTCTCCGCTTAATCCCACTTCTCCAAATGCAATTAATTTAGGGTCTAGAACCTTATTTCTAAAGCTAGACACTATAGCAAGTACAATCCCTAAATCTATAGCAGGCTCTACAATCTTCATTCCACCAGTTATATTCACATAAGCATCACAGCCAGATAACTGCACTCCAGAACGTTTTTCCAATACAGCCATAAGAAGATTTACACGATTAAAATCAGTACCTGTTGTTTGCCTCCTTGGTATTCCGAAATTGCTGTGACAAACAAGCGCTTGTATTTCTATTAATAATGGTCTTGTCCCCTCCATGGAACACGCAACCACAGAACCACTTGCATTTTCCGGTCTACCATTTAGCATATATTCAGAGGGGTTAGCAACTTCCACAAGTCCCTCTTCCCTCATTTCAAATACTCCAATTTCATTCGTTGAACCGAAACGATTCTTTACCCCTCTAAGAATTCGATAAGAAGCATGTCTATCCCCTTCAAAATATAACACAGCATCCACCATATGTTCCAATACTCTTGGACCTGCTACCGTCCCTTCTTTGGTAACATGCCCTACAATAAAA
>CAZKGP010000248.1:0-4092 GCA_964552225.1 uncultured Acetatifactor sp. | reverse complement strand
GCCATTTTAGGGTTCCATCTTCTTGTTTGATGTCCAAAATGAACACCTGCTTCTAATAACTGCTTCATTGAAATAACGCTCATGTTTCTACCTCCATATGGTTAATTGAGTCCCTTTTCGGTACTCCACTTCCGCACACCTTTTCTACCGTATCCGCGTTAAGAATAGGTTAGCTCCAATGTTTATCTCATTTAAGACACCTTCATTGAATCGGAATGCGTGTTTTTTAGTCACAACGGATGAATTATATCATAACAAAACCCCTTTTGACAAGGGGTTTTAGTTAAATTATCTCTTTTTTGTTATAATTTTGGCAATTTCTTCATTAGATAAACCTTTTGCAATCTCATATGAGCCAACGTGAAGTGATTTATCATAACCATTCCCACATAAATATTCATCATATGCCTTAGCATCTGTAATCAAACCAGCTGCTTCAAGATCTTTACTCACAGACCAAGAACTATCCCCCCTAGAAATAACGATACTTACTAAGTCGCCATCTTGAATTGAAGTATTACCATCCTCAACAGAAGGAGCTTCTATACTCGGCTCTTCTGAAATTGGTTCTTCCGAACTTGGCTCTTCTGAACTTGGTTCTTCCGAACTTGGTTCTTCTGTACTTGGCTCTTCCGAACTTGGTTCTTCTGTACTTGGTTCTTCTGTACTTGGTTCTTCTGTACTTGGTTCTTCTGAGCTTGGCTCTTCTGTACTTGGTTCTTCTGTACTTGGTTCTTCTTCTGTCGTATTTTGTTCTTCACCTGTAGAAGTTATCTTCTGGATATCGGATAAATATTTACCTTCAACCATTCCCATTTCAACCGCTCTTTGCTTTATTTCTTCATTACTTAGAGTTTCTTTTGTAGTACCGCCCAATGCAATTCCCATAATAATGGCGGTTACCACGATACCTATGCCTAATCCACGTAAATAATACTTTAATTTCATCTTAATCCTCATTCTACTAAAGTCTGGCAGCTCAAATCTTATATATTTTTTGCCATCCCCTTATATAGGTCTATTACTAACTTAACTTCACCAACTCCTAAATTAAGCTCTTGGGCAATTTCAGTTTTAGATTTTCCTATTTTATACATTTCAAGTATAAGCTCGTTAGAATTATGAACATGTTCTTCTATTTCTTTTTCTTTTAATATCGCACCATCTATAAGAGGTTGTTTTGTTGTAGTAGAGTCCTTTTTCTCTTGAGGTTTCTGAATATCCTCCTTTGGTGACTCCACAACTGTATTACTATTCCTAACTGTCGCAGATATTTCTGAAAAAGTATCTTTTATTTGCTCATGTTTATCATTTAACATCTCATATAAAAATAAAACTTCTTTATGATTTTTATTAACTTCATCTAAAACAGTATCTGAATATTCATTTACTGCCATGATTTTCTCATTGGTTAATCTCTCTAAAGACCTTTCAGTTTTTTCTAATGAATATTGAACAGTTTCATCAACGATATCTTCAATATCACTCTTTACAAATTTCATTTCTTCTACTACTAAATCTCTTATTTCGTCTTTCGCAATTGTCTTTATCTCTTTTATTTGATCTTCATTTTTGGATGGGATAAAAAAACTCAATATAAATACAATACATCCTACTATTAGTAGCACAATTTCCATAATATCCACTGTATTTCTCCTCGTAATACCATAAGCTTCGCTGCAAGTGAGCATTATATCTTAACGTCAAAGCCTTTATGACCTTTCACAACTACTTGTTCTTTTTCTTGTTTTTTCTTTTTCTGTTCACTATTGCCACTATAAGTATTGCTACCTTTTTCTTTGGCATCAAATTTCTTATTCTGCCATTCTAAATCTTCACTATTCTGAACTTGCTTTGTCTTGTTCTCAACCGTTTTGCTGATTTGCTGACCAAAATTTGATTGATCTACATTAACCTTATTGTCTTCATTCTGCTTAATTGTACTGTAATCTTGTGATCTTACTATTGTAGTAAAATCAATTGATCCAACTCCCATAATTGACCTCTACCTTTCCTGTGTAAGTATTTTAAACTACCCATTTCCAGCGGTACATACAATTTAAACTACATATAAGCTATAAGATTCTTAAAGTGGTGAAGTCTCTATGCTTCCTTCTACTTTTTCAAATCTACAATAATGATAATCCTTCTTAATGTTCATTGACACATCTCCGATCACTATTGTTGTTCCAGGATATACAACATTCTTTACTAATACAATTGCCTGGTTCTGCATTGAAAATTTTGCCTGTAATTCTTGATTCAACTTATTTTTTTCAGCTAATTCTTCATTTTTTATTTTATATAACTGTGATAAGTCTACCATATACTTCAATTGAGCTTCACTTATACTTACACCTTTTGCTCTTTTTTCTGCAAAATTTTTCAAAATAACTTGAGCATCTTTTAATACTTTTATTATATCATTTATCTCTTTTTGATTATCAACATATTGTTTTTTTACTAATGGACTAATACCAACCACCTCTAAAATAGTCGACACACCCATTTCAGAACCAAGTGTTTTTACAGTCACTTTTTCTGCTGCAATTACATGTCCACCATTTATAATTCCTCGTTTACCATCAACTTCAATTTCTGTTCCTGCGAGAACTTTGCTATGAAGTATAGAGCCTGCGTTAATATAACCTTTTGCCTCTGCATTAACATTCTCAAGATATTGTACAATAATATTACCATCAGCCTTTAGAATGCCTTTTCCCATTCCATTCATGCCTCTTGCAATAACTATATCACCACCAGCTTCTATATATGCACCTTCAACTACACCATTAACAACCACATTTCCTTTCGCAATAATTTTGAAATTTGATTGAACATTTCCCCTCACATTAACACTACCATCATAAACAATATTTCCAGTAGACATATCAACATTTTCAACTTCATACACATCAGAAACAAGAACTTTTTCATCTAATAAAACAACGTGTCCATTTACTAAAGATGTCAATGTTAATTTATCTTCAGAAAGTACTGCATTTTTATCGCCTCTTAATATAGCCTTTTTTACATTATGTGGTTTTAGCATATTCTGATAAACGTCATATCCTGTTTCACCTTGTTTTTCTGGAATTAATTTTGCAAGTACATCACCTTTTTTACAATTATTAATTGTTTCTAAGTTAAAAAAGTCCACGCTACCATCAGCGTTTTGTACAGGTTTTGAATTAACATCTACATTAAAAAAATATTCTATATGAGCATCTGTACCGTGTATTGCTGGTTTACCTTGAGCAACTAGAATATCTGTGCAATAATTTTCATATTGAAAATGATTCTGAATATTCTCCATTTCAATTCCATATATTATTTTTTTTAATTTTAAATCATTAATAAATTCACTAAGCGCTATACGTACTCCACCTTCTGATGGTGCATAAAAATGAGCATAAGCCTCCATAGAATTTGAAGAAACCGTCAAATCATAAGTTTCGTTTATAACTGGACAAGAATCAGATCCTAGAAACACTGTTATTTCTTGTTTTTGGTTCTCTGCTTTTTTAAGTTCAGAAGGATCATATACGATATTGTGCTTCGTCAAATATGATGCTATTTCACCTAGTACAACTTCTTGTCCTCCCTCTTTTGGTGGAAATATCTTTACCCCAAACCCACCAGGGCAATTTGCTAATTGGAAATACCCATTTTTCATCAACCTTTTCCTCTTTTCCTATTAAGATAGTTATAATAATATGCATACATCAAAAATTAAGCATTTCACAATTATATCTTACTAATTTTCAGATAAAATTTCCATATATTTCCCCATTTTACTTTTCATTTTCTGTAGCCCCTTGGTATGTAATTGTGAAATTCTCGATTCAGAAACTTCTAGTATATTACTAATCTCTTTTAATGTTAACTCTTCATAGTAATACAATGTAATAACCTTTCGTTCCTTTTCTGTTAACAGTTCCAATGCATCCCCTAGCACTTTTTTTAATTCGGTTTTTTCTACTTTTTCTTCAGGGCTTTCAAATCTAGCAGTCGTATAATGACTGTAATCTTGTGCAACATCACTTCCCTGATCCATATATTCATTCAAAGACACAAGTCCTGTGATTTTCA
>CAZKGP010000247.1:0-4116 GCA_964552225.1 uncultured Acetatifactor sp. | reverse complement strand
ACTTCAAAATAATTAGTAATATCATTACGTTTAGCAAATGCTCTTACACATTGGCAATGCTCTGCTGATTTAATATCTTTATTGGGTACAAAATGATCTGGTACAAGAGCAATTTTGTCTTTGTCAAAAACACCCTTTACCTTCATCTTCTCCATTTCTTTAATGGCTACTGGACTTGTAATATCATTACCTAAAACTAGGCTTAAATTAGCTTCAATTAGCTGTCCTGCTTCAACCTTTTCAAGACCAGCCGCTGCTGCTAAAATTTTCTGTGTCATTGTCATTCCCATATCTTTTTCCTCCAAATCTACTATACGGACTCGTTCTTAACTGATGTAATAATATCATAAAAATCCTACTTCTACCAATACTTAAATTTTATAGTTGTTATAACTTATAGTTATGGTATATAATCAAAGTACATTATTTAAGTTATAGGAGATTATTATATGAATTCATTAAACTTATATCACATTTTTTATACAGTAGCACAAGAACAAAATATTTCAAATGCCTCCAAGAAACTTTTTATAAGCCAGCCCGCTGTTAGTAAGGCCATTTCTAAATTGGAAACCAATCTAAACTCTCAACTTTTTGTAAGAAGCTCTAAAGGAGTTTCTTTAACAGATTCAGGTGAACTATTATATCAACACCTAGATACTGCATTCCATGCAATTAAGCTTGGAGAAGAACAATTGCAAAAAAATGAAGAACTAGGTGTTGGCAGCCTATCCATTGGTGTTAGTACAACACTGTGCAAATATGTACTGCTCCCATATTTGCAACAATTTATACAAGAAAACCCTCACATAAAAATAACAATCTCTTGCCAATCAACTTATGAAACTATAACTGCATTAGAAAATGGCAGCATAGATATTGGCTTGGTTGGAGAAACCAAACAACTTGGTAGTCTATTTTTTCAACCATTGCAAACAATTACAGATGTATTTGTGGCAACACAAGGATATTTTGATCATTTATCTTCTCAAACCTCATCTGATGAGGAGCTTTTTGCAAATGCTACCTTACTTTTATTAGACAAGAAAAATGTTACAAGACAATATATCGAAAAGTACTTTTTGCTAAATAACATTTCTATCGAGCAGCAAATTGAAGTAACCACAATGGATTTATTAATTGATTTTGCAAAAATTGGATTAGGGGTCGCTTGTGTCATTCGTAATTTTGTTGA
The DNA here is from genome assembly GCA_964552225.1 of uncultured Acetatifactor sp. Classification (GTDB taxonomy): domain Bacteria; phylum Bacillota; class Clostridia; order Lachnospirales; family Lachnospiraceae; genus Acetatifactor. The sequence goes on along the minus strand of CAZKGP010000247.1, from coordinate 2,921 downwards.
ACAAGAATTAAAAGAAGGCTCTCTCATAGAATTCCCTATGAAAGAGCCCATTCCTGCTAGACAAATTGGATTTGCCTATTCTCACAAGATTCAATTTACTACAGCTATGGAAAAATTTATTCGGTTTCTTGCGCCTCTTTATGAGGAATCTTCCATTTCGTAGTTACCTTAAATAAATCTCCATCTATTTCTATAGATATTTTTCCATTTTGAAGTTCTACAAGACTTTGTGCAATGGCAAGCCCTAATCCGCTTCCTTCAGAATTACGAGCACTATCCCCACGTACAAAACGATCTAGAAGCTCTTCTGCACTGACATTAATTTCTTGTGCTGTAATGTTTTTAATGGTAATTACAATGTGATTATCTTGTATTTCACTACCCACATATACTCTAGTATTAGGCAAGGCATATTTTGCAACATTTACAAATAAATTTTCATAAATACGGTAGGTTTTCTGACTATCTAATGGAATCAAAATCTTGGAATCCAATAGATTCATCCGTACATTTAAGTTAGATTCTTGTAGCTTATGAGAGGTCTCAAGTTCTACTTGCTTCACAAGACTGTTTATATCAACATCCATTATATTTAATGTTACATTCTTAGACGTTGCCTTGCTTACCTCAAATAAATCTTCAATTAATATTTTTAAACGTATGGATTTTGTTTCTAAGGTTTTTAAATACTCTTTCCTTTGTTCTTCTGTTACATTTTCTTCTTGTAGTAAACCAATGTAAGTAATAATAGCTGTTAGTGGTGTTTTTAAATCATGAGATACATTTGTAATTAACTCGGTCTTCATCCGCTGACTTTTTACTTCTTCTTCTACTGCATTCCTAAAGCCACGTTGTATTTTAATGATTTGAGGTTTTAATGTTTCAAAAACACCTAAGTCCTCAATAATACTAACATTTAAGTCCCCCTCTGCAATTTCATTCATAGCACGAAGAAGTATTCCATACTTTTTCTGTAAATCACTTATATATTTTTTTAATACAAAATATAAAACAACAGAGTAAACAATCGTAATGGGAAGTCCACCAAACCATAAGCTACTAATAATAAAGAGGATTGCTGCATTAATAAGAACAATCTTAAGAATTTGTTTCTTAGCATCTTTGGTTATATCAAGATGCATAAACCAATCATATGTCTCCATAGATTTTTTCTTCATATAAGGAAAAAATCTATAAATCCAGCTCCTTTCCTTAATATAGTTTCTTACTCCCATTTGTCTAACAGGGCGAATACAAAATCCACAATACCATGCCATAAAAAACATACAAGTTAGTAATAATAAATATCTACCATACACTAAGTAAAAGGAAAGAACTGAATTTTTAGTAGCCTGCATCATCGTCTTAAATTCAATGCCAAATGCAACATTTATGGACCTCCATAGCATTTCAGACATAAAGCCCATTATAATAAAAATCAATAATATAACTCCCTCTAAAGGTATTCTTAAAACTTTTAATTTCTGCCATGGATTACTTTTATCAATCCTTGGAATAAATATAGCCCCCACAAAACAAAGAATTACAAGAAGTATAAGAAAATAAGACAGAGTACTACTATTATTTATATATGCATAATTATTAGTATAATGAGTATTATTGTCAATAAATCTAGACCATTCACTCTTCTTAATCCCATATATTATTTCACAATTAACAGGGGATTTAGCTGTTATATATTGATCTGCATATAGTTGATCTGAGTTTAAATAATCACGATTATTTGTCAAATAGGTCTTTAAATAATCTCCATACATATTTTGTAGATTAATATCACTTGCAATTTTTTGACTACGTATTATCTCATTTAATGTTTTGCGAAGTGATTCAACGTCTGGATCCCAAGCCAAGTTACCAATTGATATATTGCCTTCTTCATCATATATAAATGATATATAAAATGTATACTTATCAGTACTTAACGTTTCTGTTTCTCCAGTATTACTTATAACCTCACCAGTTTTAGTATCTCTAATCATATAATCATAATTACTACCTAATCGAGTAAAATTATTCTCTAATTGATTAAAATAAGAATTAATATAGCTAATAAGATCATCACCAAATCCTTCTCCAGATTCATCCATTATTAAATCAAAAATTTGGGGATAATATAAATCTAAATATTCTAAATCCATATGATTAATACGATTGTATAGTGATTTATAAAGAACCTGATTACTGGAATATAACCAATCTAGGTTATCCGCTGTTTCCACCGTTCCTTCTATGCTTGAAAAGTCTGAACTTGCCGTATTAGAATAAATCTTATAACAAAAAGCATATACTAAAGCACAAAAAACAGATATAAAAATACCAAGCCATATCCAATTTCCACATTTTTGCTTAAGGTTATTTTTCTTTTTAGGTGGAATCTCCTTTTGTACATTTGCTTCATTTACAATACTTTCATTATCCATAACTTTATTCTACCTTTCCAAATAATTACATTAGGGTCTATTATTGTTTGTCAATTTTATAGCCAACGCCCCAAACCACTTTTAAGTACTTGGGATTTTTAGGGTCTATTTCTATTTTTTCACGAATATTTCGTACATGTACCATAATGGTATCTGTGTTAATTGCCTTCTCGTTCCATATTCTTTCATATATTTCATCTGCGGAAAAAACTCTACTAGGATTTTTAATAAGCAATTGTACTATTTTAAATTCCATAGGTGTAAGCTTTACATTCTCACCGTCTACGCTAACCTGTACCGTATCTTCATTTAATTCCAATCCACCAATGACATAAACATGATCATTGGTTTCTTCTTGTACCGTTGCTAAGTATTTAGAGTAACGACGAAGGTGAGAATTTACTCTTGCTAATAATTCCAATGGGGTAAATGGTTTTGTAACATAATCGTCTGCTCCCATATTAAGCCCCATAATCTTAT
>CAZKGP010000246.1:0-4123 GCA_964552225.1 uncultured Acetatifactor sp. | reverse complement strand
AAGGCGTAGACTTATCTAATGATAAAATGGCTATGCAAAGATTAAGAGAAGCAGCAGAAAAGGCTAAAAAAGAGCTTTCAAGTGCAATGACAACTAATATTAACCTTCCTTTCATTACAGCAACAGCAGAAGGACCTAAACACTTTGATGTGAATTTAACTCGTGCTAAATTTGATGAATTAACTCATGATTTAGTAGAAAGAACAGCAATTCCAGTTCAAAACGCAATGAAAGATGCTGGATTAAATAACTCTGATATCGAACAAGTGCTATTGGTTGGTGGATCTACACGTATTCCAGCTGTACAGGATAAAGTTAGACAAATCACTGGTAAAGAGCCAAGCAAAACATTGAATCCTGATGAGTGTGTTGCAATTGGAGCATCTATTCAAGGTGGTAAATTAGCAGGTGATGCAGGTGCAGGTGAAATCTTATTGCTTGACGTTACTCCATTGTCTTTGTCTATCGAAACAATGGGTGGTGTTGCTACTAGATTAATTGAAAGAAACACAACCATTCCTACTAAGAAGAGTCAGACTTTCTCAACTGCAGCAGATAATCAGACAGCAGTTGACATTAATGTAGTACAGGGTGAAAGACAATTTGCTAGAGATAACAAATCCCTTGGACAATTCCGTCTTGATGGAATTCCTCCAGCTCCACGTGGAATCCCTCAAGTTGAAGTTACTTTTGATATAGATGCTAACGGTATTGTTAACGTGTCTGCAAAAGATCTTGGAACAGGTAAAGAGCAACACATTACCATTACAGCTGGCTCTAATATGTCTGATGATGATATTGATAAAGCTGTAAAAGAAGCTGCTGAATTTGAAGCTCAGGATAAGAAGAGAAAAGAAGCTGTTGAGACAAGAAATGATGCAGATGCATTTATCTTCCAAACTGAAAAAGCGATGACCGAAGTTGGCGACAAGATTGATGAAAATGACAAAACTCAGGTTCAAGCAGATTTAGAAGCAGTGAAGGCTATTCTTGAAAGAACTAAAGATCAGGAAATGAGTGATGATGAATTAGATGAACTAAAAGCAGCAAAAGAAAAATTAACCACCAGTGCACAATCTCTCTTTACTAAAATGTATGAGAATATGCAACAAACAGGCGCAGAGAATCCAGATATGGGCGATGCGACAGGCACTGATTCAGCAAGCTCAGACGCTGATGATGTAGTTGATGGTGATTTTAGAGAAGTATAATAGTACTATTCACACCTTTCGGTGTTCATGGTAACCTAAATCAATTTTGATATTGAACGAATTTGATAAACGTGATATTATGGACAACGTGGTGCATTTTTAAAGTTAAGAATTGTAAACAGCACGGAATGGAGTAAAATTATGGCAGAGCAAAAGCGAGACTATTATGAAGTACTCGGAGTTGAGAAAAATGCTGATGAAGCAACAATAAAAAAAGCATATAGAGTATTGGCTAAAAAGTATCATCCAGATATGAATCCAGGAGATACAGAGGCTGAGAAAAAATTCAAAGAGGCTTCCGAAGCATATGCCATTTTAAGTGATCCGGAAAAGAAACGCCAATATGATCAATTTGGTCATGCTGCCTTTGATGGCGGTGGCGGAGCTGGTGGATTTGATTTTAGCGGTGCTGATTTTGGAGATATATTTGGAGATATATTTGGTGATTTATTTGGCGGTGGTCGAAGAAGCAGTGCCCGTAACAATGGTCCTATGAAGGGCGCTAATCTTCGTACCAGCGTACGAATTACTTTTGAACAGGCAGTGTTTGGCTGTGAAAAAGAAATTGAATTAGTGGTTAAAGAAACATGTAAAACATGTGGAGGTAATGGTGCCAAACCAGGAACTAATCCAGAGACTTGTTCAAAATGTGGTGGAAAGGGTCAAGTTGTATTTACCCAACAATCATTTTTTGGAACAGTGCGTAACGTTCAAACTTGTCCTGATTGTCAAGGAAGCGGTAAGACAATTAAAGAGAAATGTTCAGATTGCTACGGTTCCGGTTATGTTTCAATGAAGAAACGTTATGCAGTAGAGATTCCAGCAGGAATAGACAATGGACAGTTTAGAGTATTGCATGGATTGGGTGATCCTGGAAGCAATGGTGGGCCAAGAGGAGACGCTGTTGTTGAGGTAGTGGTTTCTCGTCACCCCATTTTCCAACGTCAGGATTATAATATTTTCTCTACCGTGTCTGTATCCTTTGCCATCGCGGCATTAGGCGGTGAAATTGTTATTGATACTGTAGATGGTAAAGTGATTTATGATGTTAAGGCAGGGACTCAAACAGATACTAAGGTTCGATTAAAGGGTAAGGGTGTTCCTTCTACTCGTAATAAAGAGATTAGAGGCGACCACTATGTAACATTAGTGGTACATGTTCCTGACAAATTGAGTGCAGAAGCAAAAGAGCTGTTAAAGCAATTTGATGCAGAGTCAGGAGATTCACTAAATGCAGCAAAACGTGTGACTTCAGATAAGTCAAATGATGTGAAAGAAACAAAAGAAAAAAAGAAAAAATTTTGGAAATAGTATAGTGATAAAGGCTCCTACGTAATGTAGGAGCTTTTGTGTCGTATTTTGGTAAAAATGTATAATTATTGCTTTAAAAATTAAATATGTTGTGTTATAATAGATATCAAATCGTAGTTAAGTTGTTGGGGGAGAAATAACGGTGCTACAGAATTACTATAATTATACGGAGGTAGGAATATGTTAGCTAAAATTCAAAAGATGAGGCTTCAAAAGAGGCTGATGGTATGTTTTATTATCATATCTATCATCGGTAGTATTTCAGGTATTGGTAGTGCAATTGTTATTAAAGTCATTGATAGCCAGTATAGTAACGCATTAGTTTATGAAGGATTTGCACAAGGAGACATGGGTCTTTTTATTGCAGCACTAGGACGGACTGATGTTGCGTTGCATGATCTTGTTAGCTACGAAAGTGAAGCAAATGTACAGGCAGCGTTGGCAAGATATGAAGATTATGTTGTAAGAGTTGACCCCTATTTGCAAGCCGTGGAAGATGGTCTCCAAACAGCTGCTGAAAAGGAGCAGTTTACTCAGGTTACAGACTTATGGAATCAGTATTATGAGAAGTCACAGCGCGCTGTTGCTCTGGCTACTAGCAAGGATGCGAATGTTGCAGAGCTACAACAAACATTAGAAAATGAAATAGTGCCTCTTTATGCTGAGTTGTATGACAACACAGTATCTGCACTGAGAGCTAAAAGCGAGTCTGGAGTTGCTAAAAGTGATGACTTAACTTTATTAACTACTGTTATTATTTTGGCAGTAATTGTTTTGGTGGCTATTGCTTTTGTTGTTAGTATACTAATTGGAAGGAGTGTTGCAGCAGGCATTTCTAATCCGATTAATCAGTGTGTGAAACGACTAGAAGAACTTTCAGCAGGTGATTTACATAGTCCAGTACCAGATATAGATTCAGAGGATGAGGTAAAGGATCTTGTTAATTCTATGGGCGTAACAGTTAGTGTATTGAATAATGTTATTACAGATGTATCTTGGCTATTAGGTGAAATGTCAAATGGCAGATTTAATATTAAGAGTAAAGATAGAGGTTATTATGTAGGTGATACGAAAGGCATATTGGAATCTATTCAGCTTATCAAAACCTCATTAACCGATACATTAAAGGATATTGGAAGTTCTTCAGAGCAAGTTGCTGTTGCATCAGGGCAGTTGGCAGAGGGAGCTACTGCATTAGCAGAAGGAGCTACTGATCAGGCAAGCGCAATTGAAGAATTGTTAGCGACAGTCACAGAAGTAACAGATAGGGTAGATGAAACTGCTAAAAATGCAGAGAATGCAAGTCAAGATGCAGCAAATGTTGGTAAACAAACAGAGCGTAGTAGTGAACAAATGAGTCTTATGACTAATGCAATGGAGCGTATTAGTGATACCTCTAAGGAAATTGCAGAAATTATTAATAGTATTGATGCAATTGCAGCTCAGACCAACCTTCTATCTCTTAATGCAGCAATTGAAGCGGCAAGAGCTGGTGAAGCTGGAAAAGGCTTTGCTGTAGTAGCTGAAGAAATTAGAGAATTATCTAACCAAAGCTCAATAGCAGCAAATAACACTAGAGCTTTGATTCAAACATCTATTTC
>CAZKGP010000245.1:0-4181 GCA_964552225.1 uncultured Acetatifactor sp. | reverse complement strand
CTATGTAAAAGAGCAAGTACTTTTACTGCATCCACGCACTCCTCTTTATTATAAATATTACACTCTCTACCATCAAAGTAAGTTTTTAAAACATAAGAAATATTATCATTATCTTTTACTAGCAAACTTCCTTCTTTGGTTGGTACAATAGATTCTACCTTTACTTTGCCTGTTTGAATAATATTATTAAGTAGGCGATTCTGTAATATAATTTTATCTTCGCTTCCCTTATATTCTTTAAAAATCAAAAATCCACGACTTGTATCACATAGGATGGCACCTCTTCCCTTTCTGGTACGAAGCACCTCTATATCGTACTGTTCCAGTAAACTAACTGCTCTGTCATTCACGCCTAGTCCCTCCCATATCCTGCTAATGACTTCTGATTAAAAGACATTTACATCAGGTCATAAGCTATAATATGAGAAAAAATGGAAAAGTATGTTACTTATCAAGATTACTTTATTAATGTTGAAATATGTTGCAGTAAAATCTCCCTATTATTATATTCGGGATTCTCTAAAACTAATTCTAATAGGATTTTTAACGTATTACCAATCTTTTCTCCCGGTTCCATTCCCAATTCAATTAAGTCTTTTCCTGTAACAGCAAGTGTTTTTAAAGATACACATTCTTGATCCCTTACAATCTCTTTATATATTTCTTCCCACCTTGCCAAACGTTGTAGTTTTTCTTCTCTCTGATATTGGCTTTGTCCCAAAATATCAGCCTCTTTAATTCTGAATATATTAGGAAATGTTTCCTCTCCCATTTTATAAATGGCTTTTCTCACTATTTTGCGGGTAGGCTCTGTTGCATTCCCATAATCATGATATAGAACCAACTTATATACACTGTTTATGGTATTATTATCAAATCTCAGTCTACGCATAATGTCCTTCGTCATTTCTGCCCCATCTTCATCATGCCCATAGAAATGCGTTGTTCCATCTGTATCTGCAAATAAGGTTTTTGGTTTTCCTATATCATGAAATAATGCCGCAAGACGTAGTACTTTTTCTGGCTCAATATTTTGCATGGTTAATAAAGTATGTTCGCCTACCCCATACGCATGATGTATATGCTGTTGTTTGGTTTCCATCATAGAATCAAATTCTGGTAATATAACCTTGGTAATTCCTGTTTCATAAGCAATACGAAGGTAATCTGGGTGGTCTGAAATAACTAATTTAACCAATTCTACTTGAATACGTTCCGCACTAATATACTTTAAATTATGTGCTAACTCTTTGATTGCCTCTTTTGTAGTCTTCTCTATTTCATACCCTAATTGTGCTGAAAATCGAACTGCTCTCATCATCCGCAAGGCATCCTCTGTAAAACGTTCCTTTGCCTCTCCTACACAACGGATTATTTTCCCCTCAATATCTCTCCAACCACCAAATAAATCCACTAGGCCTACTTCTTCATTGTAAGCCATTGCATTAATAGTGAAATCTCTGCGTTTCAAATCTTCTTTAAGGTTTGGAGTAAAAGAAACTTCAGAGGGGTGTCGCTTATCTTCATATTTGCCATCAACACGGTATGTGGTTACTTCAAAACCATCCTTGTCCAACATAATGGTTACCGTTCCATGTTGAATTCCTGTATCAACGGTACGATGGAATAATGTTTTCACTTGTTCTGGCAGTGCTGAAGTAGTAATATCCCAGTCCTCTGGTTCTCTTCCCAAAATAGAGTCACGAATACATCCACCTACCGCATATGCCTCAAAGCCGGCATCTGTTATAATTTTAATAATATGTTTTACTTTATCTGGTAATTGAATGTTCATGGATACTCCTTTACTACTTAATAAATTCATTTATAACTTGTACCAATCCATCATTATCATTGGTTTCTGTAATATAATCTGCTACTTTTTTGACAGCAGGCTGAGCATTTCCCATGGCTACACCAACACCTGCATATTCTATCATTGTTATATCATTAAAACCATCACCGCAACAGATGGCATTTTCTCTACTTAATCCTATTGTTTCTAACATTTTATCTAATGAGGTTGCTTTATCTACATTTTTAGGCATTATTTCAATAAAGAAAGGCTCTGAACGATATACACTTAGGATATCACCATATTTCTCATTTAACTCCTTGTCACATACTGAAGCATGTTCTGGAGGCGCTGTCATAATACATTTATTTACATCAAAATCCACATATCTCTTAAAGTTATCAACCACTTTAATATCCATTCCATTTATTCTCGCTTCTAACTGAATATATTCATCAGGTTCAAAGGCAGAAATAATATTATCCCCAAAATATGTAATTAATCCACAATTACTACGTTTTGCATATTCATATAAGTTTGGAATCAATGCAAAAGATAACGTGCGCTGATATACTACTTCACCAGTACGGCAATTTATAATTTTACCTCCATTAAAGGATAATAAATAACCACCATACTTCTCTAACTCAAGTTCCTGTTCATATCGCTGCATGCCATAAGTAGGACGACCTGATGCAAGAATGACCTTATGCCCCCTCTCCATGGTATTAATAATCCCCCTTTTTGTTTCGGGAGAAATATTTTTTTGTGAATTAGTAAGCGTTCCATCTATATCTAATACTAATACTTTTTCATTCATTTTAATAACCATGCCTTTTCCAATTAATTTAGGCAGTACATTGTGCTGCTTACCCGCACTCAGTACTGCCTAATCATCTACTTAATTTGCTACAGATTCTTGAGTTGTTTCTGTAGGAGAGCTCTCTTCTGTAGAAGCGCTTTCCTCTGTTGAAGCACTTTCCTCTGTTGAAGCATTTGCTTCTGCTTCCTGCATTTCTTGTATCTTAAGGTAGTTTAAGTTGCCCTTGCTGTCCTCTATTTCCACGCCTTCTGTTATCTCTATTAGGTAAGCAGACATAATATTTGATAACAATGTATTCTTAATAGATAGTTGCCATTCAGGTGAATTTAACCCAATATAGTATATTACAAATTGATTGCCATCATCTGTAGTAATTACTGTGGTATCACCCTTAGCACGACCTTCGGCATACAGCCACTCAGACATATTTTCGTCCATTCCCGCCTTAAATACAGCTTCATATAATCCACCTTCTTCTTTAGTGGCATTATCTTGACTGTATTTTTTACATAGTTCTATAAAACTCTCTTCTGTTGCTTCTCCACTTGTCCACTTTTCTAAAATATCAGCTCCTGTATTTTCTGAATCTTTTGGAATAGCAATTACACGTAAATCTCTTGAAAGAGTTTCATCCAAGTACCGTTTTTCAAATGCCACAACATAATATTTATTGCTCATTGCATCTTCAATGACTGTAGTATCTCCCGCTTTTCTAGCATCTTCAAATAACCATGTACTAATTGCAGTCCCTGCAGAAGCTTGTTTTATATTTTCTTTCAATTCTCCAGTTTTTGCTACATTACTCTCTTCAGCATCTGCTTTATCTTTAGCAATTTTCATTGCTGCTTCGATCTCAGCCTCTGAAGGTTGGTATGCTACTTCCGCAGCACCTTCTGTACCAGTAGTGTCTGTTCCGCTAGATTCTGCGGTATCTTCAGTTACTGGGTCTGCTAATTCAGTAGGCTCAGTGGGAAGCTCTGCTGCCACTTCTATAACACGATAATCCACAGAATCATAAGAAGACTCATTCTCATCATAGTAAGCTTGGATTTCTTCTAAAGCAGGCTCTTTATCCTCTGCCACTTTTTGATAATATGCATTTAATGTAAATCCCTCTTCTACATATGGCTTAATGTTTTTCATTGTTGCATAACTGCCAAAGGAAGCCTTCAAGTAAATACTCAAGGAAACGCCCTGCTCACTTGCTAACGCTTCTATGTTGCTTGAATATGCTTTGTATTCTTCTGTAGTATCATAAGTAAATCCTTCTTCTTTTGCTTTATTAGAAAGGGCTTTGTTTGTTTTAATTGTTTCCACTGCACCTTGTTCAAAATAATCTTTCCATGATAGATTATCAGAATACATTTGAGTAGACATATCACCTGCTGGGTCCAAATTAAAATAGGTTAAAAGCATACTATTTTGATTGATAAAATTATTCTTTACTGTATTATAGTTATAATCAAACTCTACTTTATTAACTTTCTCACCAGAAACTGTAATATAAGCTTGATTGGTTATCACGTAATTACGAATAGGAAATGAAGCAATAAAGGAAACCAA
>CAZKGP010000244.1:0-4182 GCA_964552225.1 uncultured Acetatifactor sp. | reverse complement strand
ACACAGCTTTCCTATGTATCTCAGCATGCGTTCCTATTTCCTGTTTCTGTAAAGGAAAATATTGCTATGGGTAAAACAGAGGTGAGCAATGAGGAAATACATAAAGCGGCTGAGGCTGCCAATGCGGCAGGATTTATTGGAGCATTGCCAGAACAATATGATACCTTGGCAGGTGAGCGTGGAACACGGTTATCCGGTGGTCAAGTACAGCGTATTGCTATAGCCCGTGCCATATTGAAAGGTGCCCCAATCTTACTTCTAGACGAAGCTACCTCAGCATTGGATACACAGGCGGAGGCAGAAGTTCAGCGCGCACTAGATCAATTAAGCGAGGGACGAACGGTATTTGTGGTGGCACATCGTTTGTCTACAGTTAGGAATGCAGATTGTATCTTAGTTATGGATAAAGGTCGCATCGCTGAAAGTGGTACTCATGATGAACTGATGGAGCATGGTAAAGTTTATCCTCAATTATATTCTGTATATACCAATGGTGAGGAGGTGGCATTATGAAGCAAGACAAAATATCTCTAGCCAAAATAAAGAAATATCTGTCCTTATATGAAGGGACAAAATGGTATTGGTTCCTTATGGTATTTAGACCTTGTATGCTGGTATTTATAAGTGCCATGGATGCCTTGTTTTATAAAAATATTATAAATGCAGTAACAACTTCGGATCGGGAATTGTTTTATAAATCCCTTTGGTTAGGGGGGATTGTATTTGTTACCAGTATAGCTAGTTCCTATATTGTCTATCTGCATATGTATCATACACGTAAGATTATGCACCGGCTTCGTTTGCGGGTTATGACCCATTTGCTAAGACTACCTATGTCATACTTTGAACAGCATCATACGGCTGATTCCATTCAGAAGCTATGTTTTAACGTGGAGGATATAAAGACTTCTTTGGCAAATCGTCATGCACTGATTATTGCACCAGTCATACAGGGGGTATCGGCAATCTTTCTGATTATGCTTTTGGACTGGCGGATTGGGCTTATGGTATTGGTATTAAGTCTTGTATCTGTACAGGTTAGTATGTTACTTACAAAACCACTCCGTGGTATGACGCTTCGGATACAGAAGCTTCTAACCTCTTGCGCGGAAAGCCTGACTGATATTTTGGCAGGAATTGATGTGATTAAGATGTTTCAGGGAGCAGGAAGGATGGTTGGACGGTATACTGATTATAATGAGGAAGTGGCTGGAGATACAATCAAACGATTTAAACGGTTATCCCATGTGCAGGCAGCGGAATGGACACTGGGATTCCTTGGTAATATTGTAATTTTGCTGATTGGTGTATTTATGTCCTTTCGTGGTTTGATGGATTTTGGTACGGTTGTGGCAGTTCTCAGTCTTCAGGGGATGGTTTCTTTCTTCTTGGGGGCTATCGGTAGTGCACAAAGTCATCTGATAGAGTCTTTTGTCTTGGCAGACAGGGTGTTTGAAGTTCTAGACGAGCCAGTTGAGCAAGAGAGGTATTTAAGTGACACAACAGAAGTGAAGGATAACGATATCGTTATGGAACAAGCTGTTTTTTCATATGATGGTTCTGAAAATGTTCTAGACGGCATATCCGTTTCAGTGGGACAAGGTGAAATGGTTGCGCTTGTAGGAGAAAGTGGCGGTGGTAAGAGTACGGTTATCAAATTGGTATTAGGTTTTTACCAACTAAATGGTGGTGGTATGAGTGTACTTGGCAAGCCATTGGCAGACTATACCATGGATGAATTACGACAAAATATTGCCTATGTTCCACAAGATGCCTATCTTTTTACTACAACCATTAAGGAAAATATAAGGTATGGTAAATTATATGCAACAGATGATGAAATCGTGGAAGCCGCAAAACGTGCCTATGCGCATGACTTTATTATAGGACTCCCAAATGGTTATGACACTATGGTTGGAGAACGTGGAGAAAGCTTGTCTGGCGGACAACGACAGAGAGTTGCGATTGCCCGTGCATTTATAAAGGATGCTCCCATCTTACTTCTAGATGAGGCAACATCTGCTTTGGATTCTGAGAGTGAACAACTAGTTCAACATGGAATTGAGGCACTTATGGGAGGGCGTACTACACTTGTGGTGGCTCACAGACTTTCAACCATTGAGAAAGCCGATATGATATATGTCATCAAGGGTGGAAAGGTAAATGAAAAAGGTATGCATGGGGAATTGATGGAACAGAATGGTGTATATAAGAGTTTAGTTGAATTGTCCAGAACTAATAATAGTGTACGTAAGAATTAATAAAGACTAAAAATGGCTGGAATCGTAATGATTCCAGCCGTTTTATATATTTTATACTTTGTCGTGGTTCAAACTTTTGTATAGTGGATTCCGAAGAGCAAGGAAACTAGTAACAAATCCAACCAAACCAACTAAAAAGAACATCATTGCAATCCCAGAACCTTTGCCATCGCCAAAGAAGATTGACAATATATTTTGCAATGGAGAAATGGTAGTCATAAATGGTTCAAATACATGATCTGCCAATAAGCCACCTAGAAACAGTCCGATAGGGATTGTGCTATACTGAAGTGTATCTCTTGCAGAGAAAACTCTTCCCTGCATCTCGATAGGAACATTGGTCCGCATAATTGAAGTCAAGTTTGCATTTAAGAATGCCATAGGCACGTTGGATACAAATGCAGCTATGACCCACAGTGGTAAAGTGTGGGTCAAACCTTGCATCATATCACCAAAAAGAAACGAGATGCCACATGTAAAGAAGATTACTTTTATACGGTTTTGGGACGGTTTCATTAATGTGACGCAAATGCTTCCCACAAGAGTTCCAATCCCAACAGCAGCTTGTACAATCCCAAGTGCAACTTGATCTTTTCCAGTGCGACTAAGTACCAATACCGACATCATTCCATAGCTTCCCATTTTTGAAATAAAGTTAATGAAAGCAAAAAATAAAATAATACGTAGTAGTATGGCGTGTTTTCTGAGAAAATTAATTCCAGCCATACAGCTTTGGATAAATGATTCCTTTGCAGCTTTGCCAACATGTGCTATCTTGGGAATTGTAATATAAAATAACAAGATTAAAAAGGCAAATAAAAAGGTGGTAAGGTCGATTGCCAAGACCATTTTTAAGCCCCCAAAGGCTAACACTGCGCTACCCAATGCTGGCGCAAGTATGGTAATAATTGAACCTGAAAGGGATTGCAGCCCACTCACTCTTATATAATGCTTCTTAGGTACAAGTAAACTCGTGGCAACATAGGATGCAGGGCCTTGAAATGCATTCATAAAGCTCAGCAAAAAGTTGATAATATACAGATGCCATATCTGCAATGAGGATGTTAAGTAAAGTATCAACACTGTTATCGTTCCCAATGCTGCAATGGAATCGGATACCAACATAATTCGTTTTTTATCCCATCGGTCTGCAATTGTACCTGCAATAAAGCAAAATAGTATAGAAGGTAGAGAGGAACAAATGGACAATAACGTTAAACTTGATGCAGTGCCCTTTTGTCCATATACCCAGACAATTAGTGCAAAATTAGTCATGGCAGTACCCAATGTAGATACAGATTGTGAACTCCATAAAACAAGAAAATCCCGTAGTTCTGTAAATATATTTATTTTTTTCATAGCTTTGCTCCTTCAAATTTTATATAAATTGAAAATGCAAAGCCCAATTCGGACGGTAGAATTAAGTTACCGCTCCATGTAATCTCCGTCCAAAATCAGACCTTACATGAAGCGTAGTCAATAGCTAGATGCATAAAAAAACCTCCTAAACATAGTAGTAAAATTATAGCATATATGTGTCCAATAATCATATTATTATTGACATAAGTTGACAGAGGATTTAATATTTTACCATATATTAATCTTGACACTTTAAAAAGTTGGCATTGCTGTATTTTTTCTTCATTGTATATACTCAAATACAGTACGTCGGTCTGTAGAGCACCCTATTTGAAGGGGAGCTCTTTTTTTTATTGCTATTATTTAAAATAATTGTTGACAACGACAAAAAATCAATATATAATCTAAAACATACAAATCCTATGTGTTAAGTAGGGAATGAAAATGAGAGGGGAATAAACATGAGTAAAAAAATAAGCAAAAACATGAATAATAATATAAATACTTACATAAATAAAATAGAGCAAAAAAATATGTGTTGTTGCGGCTGTATGAATCAAAA
>CAZKGP010000243.1:0-4194 GCA_964552225.1 uncultured Acetatifactor sp. | reverse complement strand
CCTTCTGCCAAAATTTCATAAACACGTTTATAATTGTCAAACTCACTAGTAAGAAGAATCTCTTGGATTAAATCCACTGCCTTTTCTATATTGCCATACAATACTTTAGTTTTTACCTCTAAGGTTGCTGTGTATGTATCTAAGTTATTGATATTAGAATACACATTGTTAACTGCAGCAACTCCACCAGTGACTATATTCATTTCATGGAACAAATCTCCATATGAAAAATTCTTAGTATTTAACAGTCCTAAAACACCTTTAAAAATACCTACATATGGAAAATATGCTTCTGGGATATCATCTAGCTTAAAGATTAAGCGCAAATATCCAATTTCATTCGTAAACATTTCATGAAACAGCACATTCACATCGCCAATTTTGCGTTCTTGATTCACAAATTTATTAGCTTCTTTTTTCATATCCTCTCTATTTAGGAGAGGGATTTTAGCTAAGTCTTCCTTGGTGTCTTCCATCTCCTGAAAAGCATTTAACTCTGCTGTTTCTTGTATAATACGTTCCTTCTCTACATCACTCATAGATGCTTTTTCATCTGCCAAGGATTGCTTTAATTTTAAATCATTTTGTGCTGTTAATCCTTTCTTAGGATGCAACACCACAATAGACCTATGCTTATTCTGTAGCAAATATTTATCCACTAAGTTTTCAAAATAACCCTCTTCTACCTTTTGACGTAAAGCTGCATAAGTTTCATTTGCTTCAATATGAATAAATGGTTCTAAATCACTATAAAGCCAACTATCAAGTATTTGAAGTCCATACATCAAGCCTTTGGGATATGAGCCAAAATCTGCTTCTCTATATTTGAATTCAAAGTAATTAATACCAGCAAGTAATGCTTTTTTGTCAAATCCATTTTGTACAGTATTCGTTAATACATCTTCAATCGTAGAAAGGAATTCATTTTCCTTAGACGCATCTACATTTTTAGATACTACACTAAAATAAGGCTGTTTGATTCCATTTTCATAAATGCTATATACATCCTTACCAATACCTTTATCTACTAATGTCTGCTTTAAAGGCGCCCCTGGTGCGGAGCATAACGCATAATCTAAAATTTGAAATGCAACATACAGCTCTTTATCCAAGCTATCCCCCACAGTTATGTTTAAGGAAAGATAGGAATTATCCTTTTCCTCTTCTTCATCACTAATGGGATAATCCTTCTCTATACGATTAGGCTCAGTAAATGGTGTCTGCTCATCTATTTGAGATGTTACTTGTATTTTATCAAAACAAGACAAATATTCTTTATCAATAAATTCCAATTTTTCCACCATATCCATATTTCCATATAGATAAATATAACTATTGGAAGGATGATAATACTGTTTGTGGAACTCTAAAAATCCTTCGTAAGTCAATTCAGGTATATTGGAAGGATCTCCACCAGATTCATATCCGTACGTAGTATCCGGATATAATGAATTCATCATTTCTCGCTCTAGTACGTCATCAGGAGATGAAAAAGCACCTTTCATCTCATTATATACTACCCCATTAATGGTTAAATCATCTTCCTCAGTTTCCATTTCATAGTGCCAACCTTCTTGACGGAAAATATTAGGATTTTTATATATATTAGGATAAAGCACAGCATCAAGGTAAACATGCATTAGATTTTGAAAGTCCTTATCATTACAGCTTGCTACTGGATAAATTGTTTTATCAGGATAAGTCATTGCATTTAAAAAAGTATTCAACGAACCTTTTACTAATTCAACAAAAGGATCTTTAATCGGAAACGATTGAGAGCCACAAAGTACTGAGTGCTCTACAATGTGAGCCACTCCTGTGGAATCCTTAGGTGGTGTCCTAAATCCAATATAAAACACCTTATTGTCATCATCATTTGACATTAGAACTACTTTCGCACCAGTCTTTTTATGCTCCAATATATAACCTAAGGAATTCAAATCCTTAATTTTTCTCTTTTCTATTACTTTGTATGTTGCTAACTCCTCTATTCCCATATCTTTTACCTTTCCAATTCTATTATATTTTAAATCAAAATTTTAGTTTAAAATGACATAAGAGATAATTTATTTACAATAATCTCTTGAATAACTACTCCTTGAGTTTCCTTTTCTTGAGATGATATTTTCGCAAACTTTTCAATAGGTATCACTTGAGTAATATATTTTTTATTTTTAAGAATATTAATCTTAACCTTTGTTTTTAATTGCTTAAAAATTCGGAAAGCCATATTATTATCATCTATATGATAAAAATAACTCTCTAAAGTAGTATCTTGTTCAATTTCTGAATATATATAGCGTTCCACCACAAGGCGAAATTTAAACGGAACATCTTCATTTTCAACAATTTCCTGAAAGCTATATTTAGCCCCTACATATAACTGCCCCACATCCTGCATTATATATTTGTAGTTTTCATACACTCTTTTACTCATGAGCTTCCACCTCTATATACTCAATATTAAAACCACTCATCTTAATAGCCTCCATAATAGAGGCTAATGGCATCTGTGTTTCATCGGCTAATTCTTGTGGTGTCACTTTGCGACTTAAATCTTCTGCTAATTCTTTGGCTCTTTCCATAACAAGATTTACCTTATCAGCTACCTTTTGGTCTGCCTTATGGCTAGAAACATTCTCTGCAATATATGCTTCCATGCCATCCATTATCATCTTACCAAGCATTCCTTGTGCTTCCGATGCATACTCTAAGCAGCTAATCATTCCTGCTCCAATGGCTAATGCAACATTCCCCTCTCCAATTAAGTCTTCTAAAAAGACCCCTTGTCCCGCATATAGCTTAGCAATCTCAATCACATCTGGAAGGTATATTTCCACAAGACGATTTTGTGCACCAGCATCTCCTGCCATGGCAGATAAAGTAATGGCTTCTTTTTCACCTTCACTTACCGTTTCCAAGGATTCTATTTCCATTAAATATTCGTCTAAATAACTCTTTTCTTCCTCAGTAAGATAATCATCCATATTAACAGGTTCGTTGATACCTATTTTATGTTGTTCTAGATATGCAAATACCAACTGAAGCTGTTGTTCTTCTAGCTCTAAAGTTTGAAACGCTTCTTTTACTTGTTCTTCACTAATACAATTCCCTTGTTCCTTAGCTATGTTCTTAACTTTTTCTATTGTCTGCGCAAATAATACTTCTTTATTCACTTCTTTGTTCATAGAGTTTAGTACTCCTATTTATTATATTTTTCTATTTAATATGTTCATGGGTAAATAAGTGGTTCTGACAATATTCATGATTCCCGTTGCACTTAGAACAAAACCTAAATTCTAGGGTTTCATCATCCTGATTCGTTCTACCACAAATAGTACATTTGTGGTCTGTAATGGGATTGTTTTTACGTACATCTTGCTTAAAATGATGACGCATTTTAACTACCTTAGGCGTTATTATAATTCGATTCTTGGTAGTAATCCAAAAGAATAAAACAGTAACTAGTGATGCCAATATAGCCATACGATAGAATACACTGACAGGGCCACTCCCTACCATGAAAAAGTTAAGTCCTAACATGGCGCCATAAATAATTCCCAACCATTTTACTTTAATCGGGAATATAAACATAAGTAATAGCTGAGCATCTGGAAATGTAATCGCATATGCCAAGAAAATAGACATATTGATATAATAGGTAGAAAATACGTAAGATGCCTGGGTAAAAATAACTGTAGCACCTCCCGGCACACTAAGAACGTTACCATAGAATAGATAAACAATTCCCATTCCAATAAAACTTCCCACTATGGTAAACAAAATTCCAGATAGCAGATACACATTATAACGGTAAGTCCCCCAAACTCGTTCCAATGAGTTGCCCAATGAATAATAGAGCAACATCATAATCAACAATGGAAAGATACCAATTCCTGAAGGTAATATAACAATCCATGTTACCAAACGCCAAATCTGTCCATGGAAAAGAATCTCATAAGGATTCAATGTTAAATATGGTATTAAATTAGGTGCCATTAATTGCAAGATGTACCCAATAGCATAGCAAGAAATTAATACCAACGATATGTTCTTTATGGCATATTTACCAAATTTTTTCTCAAAATTACTCATTCAATAAAACCTCCGATAGTTATCTTCAAATCTAGTCATTTTATATGAAACACATGAATATATTCTAACATTCTCATCTACATAAGTAAACAAAAGCAA
>CAZKGP010000242.1:0-4266 GCA_964552225.1 uncultured Acetatifactor sp. | reverse complement strand
GCCATTCCACTTGCAAAAGCCAATGCATCAATTCCCTCTTCCATATCCGCTATAATGCGCTCTACTTCCTCTCTAGTTGGGTTTTGCAATCTTGAATAATCAAATCCTGTGCTTTGTCCTACAGCGGGATGTGCAAAAGCTGCTGTTTGGTAAATAGGAAAACTAATTGCACCTGTATTGTCAACATTTCTTTTATTCTCATTTCCGTGTATACAGACCGTATCAATATTTCTTGTCATATAAATTCTTCCCCTTTCTAAAAGTATTTCTATAAGCACATTATATTGCATATGGGAAGAATCGAATAATATATAAAAAAACTAGCGAGTTATAGCTTATTCCTATAACCCGCCAGCTTTATTAAAGTACTTTGTCTTGGAATTTCTTTAATTCTTCAACGTATTTTTCTCCCAGTCGACTAAGTGCCATTTTCTTTTTATGTATATAACCAACTTGCATCTTCTCATCTGTATCTAAAGGAATTGCTCTATATTCACCACCATTTAAATCCTCACATATGATTCCTGAACACAGAGTATATCCATTTAAGCCCACCATAAGGTTTAGCATAGTTGCACGATCATTAGCCTTTATGATTCGAGTGTATTCATAAGTACTAAATACCTCTTCCGCAAAATAAAAAGAGTTATTATCACCTTGTTCAAAAGAAAGACATGGATAGTCTTTTAAATCCTCAAATTTTAAAATTTTCTTTTTAGTAAGGGGATTATTTTTCCCTAAGTAAACATAGATATTGCATTCAAATAATTCTGTAAACTCCAAATCATTATCATGCAAAATCTTATTTAGAGCCTTTTGATTAAACTCATTTCTATATAGAATTCCAAGTTCACTTTTTTGATTTTTAACATTTTCTATAACTTCATACGTTTTGGTTTCATGAACAGCAAATTCATATTTATCCATACCAAACTCTTTAGCCATAGCAATAAATGCCTGCACCGCAAAGGTGTAATGCTGCATAGACACACTGAATTTTTTCTTAGCATTATGATTGTCTACATATCTTTCTTCAATCAGTCTATAATTATCAATCATTTGCCTTGCATAACCGAGAAATTCTTCCCCTTCAGGAGTAATCACAATTCCTCTATTAGAGCGCACAAATAACTCCACGCCTATCTCATTCTCTAAATCCTTTATGGTGCTTGATAGACTAGGCTGTGTAATATACAGCTCTGCTGCCGCCTTATTCATAGATTTATTGTTGGCTACACTTACTACGTAACGTAATTGTTGTAAAGTCATCTTATTATTAACCTCATCTGTGTGCTGTGGCACGCTTCAAATAAATATCTGCACTTATTTTATCACATTCTTCTGCTTTTTACTATCTACTAAAGCAGAAGAATGTGTTCGTATTTTCAATTATACTACCTCAACAATATACTGTGTTTTCTGTTTTAGACGATAATCAAATAATACAGCAAAAAAAGCAAGCATAACAAAAATCATTATTTTGGTTATTATAGCAGGAATTGGTATTGAAATACCGCCAAGAATCTGAAAAACTGATTGTAATGGAAGCATAATTCCAATACAGATACAAACTTTTAATATTATACGAAATAAAACATACCCCATAAACGTTTCTCTATTAAGTAAATAGAGCGTTAAAAACATAAGTGGACTAATGATACCCATATCAAGCACATAGGTGATTTCTGTTGTGTATATTTCAATAAGGCCTAATGAGGTGCCATTTATTAACGAAGTAACAATATCTGGAAGCCACGCAACAAAAAGAGAGACACCTGCTATTATTAAATAAAGTTTCATTCCCTTTGTAATTGAATATTTACATACAATATTTCGCTGAGTACCAATGACAAACAGTTTTGCAATTATAAATCCTACACTATAAAAGCTAATTCCAAACAATGCAATATACAGTAAATGCAGGCTATTATATGTTACTCCAAATGCTATACTTGTTGAATAGTACATTATAACGCTTAATACTCCAAAACCACGTATATAATTCTCTATACTTTGTATCTTTCTAATTTTCCAAAAAGTCATAATAGCCGAAGGTACGATAAATACCAATATAGTAAAGTCAGAACCTATAAATATAGTAGCCTTAAAATAAGAGTCGTGAGCGTAAATTCCTGAACCCCACATTTCTATATTTTCTCCATACTGATTGATAATTTCATAGGAATGTGTAGTATCAAACGAACAAATACCGCAAATCGTCACAATTAACAATAAAAAAATAGTAATTATATTCAAAACTGTCGACAATGTTATTCTTTTATTCATTATCATTTCCCCTATCGTTATATAATTCAAGGCGATTAAATAGCTTTTGAAAATTACTAACCAAGTTATCTATCTCTATATCTGAAAATGTAGCAAATAACTGGTTTGCTTTACGCTTAGCAGAATCTTCATTATCAGAAAAGTATTGATAAGTTTTTTGCGTCAACTCAACTTTTAACGCTCTTGCATCATAATCTGATTTACTTATTACAACATATTCTTTTGCTTCTAATGATGTCAGTATTCGTTTTATATTTTGTCTTGTGGTTCCTACAACTTCAGCAATACTATTTATGCTCTTTTCTTCTACTTCCATTTTAGATATAGTAATCAATAAAATGAATTGCTTAAATGTAATATCAGGAAAAATATCATCACTAAACTGCGATAATCTATTTGAAAGCAAAGAAATAGAACCGATAATATATTCTTCCCTTTCTGTTCTGTTCATAAAATTATGCTTCTCCAAATTATGTACCTCCAAAAATACGCAACATGTTACATATCTATGATATGCAACATGTTGCGTATTGTCAATACCTTTTCACTTTGATAAAGCAACAGACATTGTCTTTTAAATTTGAAATAATCCATAGGTATCCTTTGTAAACACTTCTATTCACCATAAAACTGCTCTAACAACCGCACCCCATACAAAGTATCCTTTACCCCTGCCGTTTCCACAACAGAATGCATAGCAAGTTGAGGGAATCCAATATCTACAGAGGATACAGATATATGTGCTGTAGATATATTACCTAAAGTGGAACCTCCTGCCATATCAGATTTGTTGGCATATGTCTGAAAAGGTACATTAGCTTGATTACACAAATGCTTTACATACCCACCTGATGTTGCATCCGTTGTATATTTTTGACTGCCATGATATTTAATTACAATACCACCATTCAAATAACAACGATTGGTAGGATCTGTTTTATCAGGGTGATTGGGATGTACTGCATGAGCATTGTCTGCTGAGATTAGTAAGCTATTGGCAATGAATTGACGCAGCTTACCAGGTGTATGTCCCAATGCTTCATTGATACGCAGCATTACATCCTCTAGAAAAGTAGAATCTGCACCTTGTCTAGTGCCACTTCCTACCTCTTCATTATCAAACACCACACACATATTAATATAGTCTTGTGGCTTGCTCTCTATAAAAGCCTTAGTGGACGCATACACACATTGTAAATCATCTAACCTTGGAGATAATACAAATTCCCCGTTTTCTCCGAACATACATCCTTTCGTCCGTGGATATAAAAACAAATCATGTCCTAAAATGTGCTCTGGTTCCACATCTGCCACTTGAGCTAACAAATTAAGCAAAGAACCTTTCCCTTGGCTTAACGTTCCATCTGCAAAAAGAGGTAACATATCCACTTGAGGATTATATTCCACTCCTTTATTCATATCTCTATTCATATGAATCGCTAGATTAGGAATAACGAATAAATCTTGTTTGATATTGACAAGCTTTGTAAATATCTTATTATCTTTACACACAGCCATTCTTCCTGCTACAGACAGAGGCCTATCTAACCAAGTAGAAAGAATCATTCCCCCATACTTTTCAGTATTTATTTTAATATATTTATCTTCTACAATCATCTCTGGATTTTCTTTTATTTTAAAAGTAGGAGAATCACTATGAGATGCCACTATATGAAAACCTTTGTATGCTGAATTGTCAGGTAAACGAAAGGCAATGATAGAAGAATCATTACGAGTTATATAATAATCCCCTCCCCTTAGCGTCCACTCCTCCCCCTCCATCAATTCTTGAAAGCCTTCTAAGTCTAACATCTGTTTCACATTTGCAATGGCATGAAAACAACTTGGACTGTTGTCTATAAATTTCAGCATTTCATTTGTAGTTTCAATATATTTTTCCATAGCCGTTTACTCCTTCTTCTTAACATTCTGACTTACCAGTCCCCCATTATTGGCGGCCATGTGTAAGAATCAGCCATA
>CAZKGP010000241.1:0-4282 GCA_964552225.1 uncultured Acetatifactor sp. | reverse complement strand
CCATATCTAACATATTAAAAAAGCGCCAGTTTTGAGGTACTGTATTTGTGTGAGCATAGCTTAGTAAAAAATGAGCTACAATATCCTTTTCCTCTTTGGTATATGTGCTCCATATTTCATCCTTACAAATATCAAGGCCAATAACTAAGGCACATGTTTCCACAGTTTGTTGAAAGGAGCGGAAAGAATCTGTAAAGTCGGTAAGCTCTTGCAAGTCTTCATAATATCCAACAAAGTTAGGATGTCCTTTTGTGCACGCCCAAAGAATCTGCTTTTTATAATATTCCCTTAAGGAATATCCACAAATTTTAATATTGGGCTCTATATGAATCAGTGGAGCAGCGATGAGTAAAGATCTAGCAAGACCTTCAAACATTTGCGCCATCTCTTCTAACTTTTTCTGTTTACCCACTGCATTTTTATGAGGATAAGTAACTTCTGTCTCCTGACGTGGTACAACTACAGGAGCATCCATGCTTTCAATATGATTAAAGATACCAGTTAACAGATATTTGCCCGCATCTATCCAGCTTTCTCTTGTAAGACCTGTATATGGGCTTAAGCTATAGTCCAAATTCGTGAATTTTAACTCCATACGTTCAATCTCCATTACTTCCAAAGTCTAGCGACTTTGAGCGGGAGCTCAAATCGCTACAAACAATAACTGAGAAGAATGCGTCCTTTGCATTCTTCCGCGTGAGACATAGAAATTCTTAGGTGACGTACTTTGGCACCTTAGAATTTCTTCTCACGCTATTGCCAAATAAATAGTTCTTCCCCAGTTAATTTAAAGATAGCTTCTATAAAATAGTAATCACCATAAATAATAGAAAACTCATGATTCTCATCATGGAAAGCAGCGGTACATTTTTCAAGTAAATTATCCACATTTTCATCTTCGTTGAATCTGTGTTCAGCCAAAGCATGTAATAGTTTCATAGCCGCATTGTGATAAGTTTCTTTTAATTCATCTTCTACAAATTTCTCTAATTCCAAAAGTCCACAAGCAGCAATGGCAGCAGAAGTGGAATCTTCTAAGGTGCAATCTGCAGGTTGGCAAAAGTCTACAGGAATCAGTCCGTTTTCAGGAATATGTGCAATATAATAATTGGCCGCTTTTTGGGCAGTTTCTAAATAATTAGCATTTTTGGTATGCAGGTAAGATAAGGTAAAACCATACAATGCCCAAGACTGTCCTCTTGTCCAAGTAGAACCTTCTGCATAGCCTTGCCCGCCATAGGTTTTTACAAACTCACCAGTAGAGGGATTAAATTCTACAATGTGATTGACAGAACCATCCTCTCTTACAAAATATTTCATAGCAGTATTAGCATGTGCATTGGCGATATGGGCAAATCTTGGATCATTGATTTCATCCGATGCCCAATATAATAGAGGAAGATTCATCATACAATCAATAATCGCCCAACCAGCTTTATTACCATCCCCAGAATCATTCCATGCGCGAATAAAGGAGCCTGCAAGGTTAAAACGTCCAGCAAGATTATTGGCAGCCAATATTCCTCTGTTCTTGGAATCTTCATTATGGGTAAGGCGATAATGAGCCACTGAAGTAGGCAGCCATTTGAATCCATTGTCATGGTCCAATCCGTCTGCAATCATTAGATTGCGATCCAGTTTCTCTTCATTTTCTATAGCAATATCTTTATATAAAGGCATTTTTGTTGCATGATAAAGTTGCCACATCATACCTCCCCAGAAACCGTTTGTCCACCAACAGACATTCTTTTCGGTCCAATCATCAAACCGTCCATTTTCTGTGGTATAAGGTAAAATTCCATAACTTCTAGAGGCTACCTTTTCCATTTTTATTTTGATTTTCTCTGCAATTTCTTTTGCCCATACATTATCTTTCATAGTAATCTCCCTTCCGCTAATGTTGAATCATTGGGAAGAATGGCTCGAAGAGACATTCTTCGGTGTGGAACGGAACTTAGAAATTATTAGTCTTCGTATTTATAATTTCTAAGTTCCACACTATTATAGCAAGAGGGGATTTACCTCACAATGATATAACTGGTTAATATATAACGTATTTGGTTATTGAATCGTAGAGTTACGATATTGTGTTGGTGTCATACCTACATTTTTCCTAAATTGTCTATAAAAGTGCACCTCATTATTATATCCACAGAGATATGCAGTATTTTCGATAGATTCATTAGTGCCAACTAGCAGTTCCTTGGCATATTCAATGCGCATGGAAATAATATCATTACGGAAAGAAATACCAAAATACTGTGAGTAGAGGTGTTGGAAATAAGAGCTGCTGATAGCCATAGATTCTGCAATTTCTTCTAAAGATATATTTGTATTAGGATTAGCCTGCAGGCGAAGACGTAACTCCTGCATTTTTCCATAGTATGGGCTGTACGTCATACCTGTTTTACTGAAGCGTACAGCATCTTCTAAATGATTCATTAAAACATGCATCAGCATGTCCACATTATTAGACTCCATAAGAATCTTATTTCGGTATTCCTCACCAGCATAGTTTGCTTCCCATAAAATTTGATGAATATAGGTAGCAATCCTAGTGGCATTACTTAACGTAATAGGTTTATTTAGAATGTTCGGTAAAAACGGAAAATCAGATTCTGAACAATCAAAATGTAGCCAATCATCCATATAAGGAGTATCAGTCACAAAATATTGGTAGGGAGTATTTTTATCCACAATTAATACCTGATTGGGATATACATCAAAAGACATTTCTTGAATCTGCAAATTTGCTTTGGTACGAAAAAATAGCAGTAAGTATTCGGGAATGCCATTTGGACGGTACATCTTAAATGGAGCAGGATGATTTGTATAACATCCTCCAGCGGAAATGGTATACATAGTAAGGCTCCTTTCATAACAAGATAGGTTAGTTATTTAATTATATCTTTTTATAAAAAACGTGTCAAATACTATGGGGGAAATATATACTATATATTAGTGGGTTTTGCAATAAACTATCAAAATAAGAATAAAACATTGACTTTAGAGTATAATATATTTATAATTACAATATCATTTTGAATAAAACACGCAGAATGGAGGTGTATAAAAATGCTGCTTGAATTTAAAACAAAGAATTATAAGTCTTTTGTTGAGGAAAGGACTTTGCTCTTCTGTTATTTATGGACCAAATGCAGCAGGGAAAACTAATATAATTGGTGCCATGGATGTATTACGTGCCATTGTGCTAAGAGGAAATATAAGAAATACGGAAGAAAAATCTTCTCCTAATCCAGCATCCGTTACATTGGAATTAATTCCTAATAATAAACTGGAAATGTCCCAACCTGTGGATTTCTTTATTGATTTTTATGAAAAAGGTCTTCGCATTGGATATAGTATTAGTGCAGATATTGGTACTTTCCTTGATAGTGAGTATCGGAGAGAAATTTTATCAGAAGAACTGACTGTTAATGGTGATATGGTATTTAGTAGAACTAGAGATTTAGCATTTGGTAATTTAAAAGTAATAAAAAATTTTCTGTTTGATTCCATAGAGCATAACACAATAGGCACAATGGATATAGCAAAAAATAGTTTGAATAGGGAAGAATTATTTTTAACAAATGGTTTTAAACTCATTTTTTCGCAGACGTTTGTAAAACTAATGACAGATTGGTTTACAAATAAACTTATGGTCATTTATCGTGCAGATTCTATGCAGTTAATTAAGAGATTTGCAGACCCAGAGAAAAAGACAATATATGTTGAAAAAACCACAGATAAAGCAGCTAAGCTGTTTGGTATTAATTCAAATGCTGTGGGTTATGTGGTTAGTTCCGATGATTCCGAGGCAAAGCTATGCTCTATATTTCAAGATGTAAAAAATGAGAAAAGTGCAGCAATGGCAGCTGAACTTTTTGAGTCCTATGGAACCATTCGATTTATAAATATGTTCCCTCTAGTAATTCGTGCTATCCAAACTGGTGGAACTCTTGTAGTAGATGAATTTGATGCATCTATTCATCCAATGGCACTTATGAGCATCATCAATGTTTTTCATAATGATGATATAAACACACATCATGCTCAGTTGATTTTTAACACACATAATCCCATATTTCTTAACTCTAATCTCTTTAGAAGGGATGAAATTAAGTTTGTAGAACGGGATGATGACAATCATTGTAGTACTCTTTATGCGCTATCTGATTTTGGAACAACTGGAGAAAAGGGAGTTCGTAAGCACGAAGATTATATGAAAAACTACTTTGTCAGTCAGTATGGAGCTATTAAAGATATTGATTTTACGCCACTC
>CAZKGP010000240.1:0-4293 GCA_964552225.1 uncultured Acetatifactor sp. | reverse complement strand
TAATAACGCAATGTTCTTGTAGTAACACCTGCTAATTTTGCCAACTTGTTAATTGTGTACTCCATCTCTACACTTACCTCCATAAACACATGGTAAACTATGACGCTAGGTCAAGGTCAATACTTTTTACACATTTGAAAATATTCTTGCTATTTCTTAAGCTTACCATTATATTTCTTCATTTTTTTAATATTCCGTGAGATATTCTTATGCAACTGATGCTTTTCATGAAGAAAAGAAGACTTATTGTCCGAATATTTTGCTTCCTGTTTCAATTTCTGGTAACTATCCCAACGTTCCTGTGAAAGTTCTCCAGATGAAATAGCTCCTTTAACTGCGCACCCTGGTTCCGATTGATGCTTGCAATCACTAAATTTACAGTGAAAAAAATATTGCTCTACGTCTGCAAAACTTTGCCCAATTCCTTGGGAAACATCCCACACCCCAAGCTCACGCATCCCTGGTGTATCAATTATCATAACACCTGATTCCAGCATAATAAGCTGTCGGTGAGTTGTTGTATGTCGTCCCCTACTGTCATCCTCACGAATTCCATTCACCAACATAATATCCTGTCCCGAAAGCACATTTACAAGACTTGATTTGCCAACTCCACTAGAGCCTAAAAAAACAATTGTCTTTTGAGGTTTTAAGTAGTCGGATAGCTCTTCCAGTCCTTGTCCATTATGTGCACTTATGGCAATAACACTTACACCAATTGCTACTTTCTGTATTTCTCTAATCTGTTCCGTTTCATCCTCCACCAAGTCTGCCTTCGTTAAAATCACCACAGGAACAGCCCCAGACTGCCAAGAAAGGGTAATATACCGTTCCAGTCTGCGAGCATTGATGTCGTGATTAAGGGATTGCATAATAAAAATATAATCAAAATTCGCTGCTACCGCCTGCTCTCCATGCCCTGCTGATGAGGGGTCTAGCCTAGAAAAATAGGATTTCCTAGGTAGTGTTTTAATAATACGACTATCTTCTTGTGTATAATTATCAATTAACACAAAATCACCAATTGTTGGAAACTGTTCATCACCGCCATAATATTCTGCCGTCTTAAGTCGCCCATAAGTCTGACCATATTGGCACATTAACTCGAACCGCTCCTTGTGAACAGCCGTAACACGAGCTGGAATTCCCTTTGTTTCTTCTGTTATCATTGTATTCATAAATCCATAATTCATTAAGTCTATCATTGTTATTCTAATCCTCCATAATGTTAAAAAAGGGCGCAAAAAATCCGTAGAAAGCAGCCATTCTGTAGCTGTTATCTACGGCAAATCACTTCAACATCTCTTTATTTTATATAAAAAATGATACAAAAAAAGACACGCCAACGTGTCTGTCAAAAACAGTATTCACGAAAGGTTACTTAAACGGCTCCGCTAAAAAAGGGGTATACGCCCATAGTGTTTTAGTTCAGCTTTGCCACGTTATTTAGTTTTAAGACACTGTCACCTCAAAATTAACATTCATCCTACAACATCTCCTTTCGTTTCTGCTATATGCAGAATTACTAGTATAATACAATACTATTTTGTTTTTTTCAACTACAAAATTTCCTTACAGTTTTGTAAGCTACTGAATTTAATAAATTGGTTATGGTATAATGAGCGAAAGGCGAATTTAACATTAACCTTAGTGGAAAGGGATTCTAATGAACAAATTATTACTTTTAGAAGATGATATTAGCTTAATTGATGGTCTGAAATATGCACTTGAAAAAAATGGTTTTGAATTAGATGTCGTGCGAACTGTAAAAGAAGCTAAAATATCATTGCGGGAAGGCAAGGAATATGACCTGCTTCTTTTAGATGTGACTTTACCAGACGGAACTGGTTTTGAGGTTTGTAATGAAGTACGAAAATCAGATACTCATATTCCAATTATTTTTCTGACTGCTGCCGATAGCGAAACAAGTATTATTCGAGGATTAGACAGTGGCGGAGATGACTATATAACAAAACCTTTTAAACTAGGGGAACTATGTTCAAGAATTAGAGCATTGTTACGACGTAGCGGCATACAGCAAACCGACTCCCCCACTGAAAATGAATTACGTTCTGGTCCAATAGCCATCCACTTAACTTCTTGCAAAACCACTATAAATGGACAACCTCTAGAACTTACTAGTGTAGAATATCGGCTTCTTTGCTTACTAATTAAAAATAAAAATCAAGTGTTAACCCGCACTATTATTTTAGATGCATTATGGGATGGTAATGGGGATTTCGTGGATAACAATACTTTATCCGTGTATATCCGACGTCTTCGGGAAAAAATAGAAGAAGACCCCTCACATCCCGAATATTTACTTACAATTCGAGGTTTTGGTTACCAATGGAAGGAGTATTCATAATGAGCTTTCTTCAAGAAAAACAATCAAAATACTACTTTTTATTTACTACTATTTTTTGTGTTTTTTTGCTCTCCTTTTCTGTTCTTTTAAGAGCAGTTTATGGACAGAATTCTAAAAAAATACTTATTAATGCAGAACAAGCAATCGCCTCTTCTTTAATAGAACAAGGTGTCCCTGTTGAGATGATTGCAACCGCATTTACCAATACCAATATTACCTCTGAAGGGACTTTATTTCTACAACAAATTAATCAGACCCAAGAGACTCCTATACGGTTTTTTCCTATCATATCACAAGCTTCTAATTCTAATTTTGCATTTACTTTATTTTTCATGCTTATTTTCAGCATAGTATTATTAATTGGCTCAGCCCTTTTTCTGATAAAGCGGGAAAATCTCTACTTAAAGGCCAACTTAATCATTAGAAAGTTTGCTAATGGTAGTTTTCAGGAACACCTGCCTCGTAACAAAACAGGCTCTCTCTATCAGCTATTTACATCAGTGGATCAGCTTGCCATGGCGTTGGAATCCAAAAGCGAAGCAGAGCGAAAGTCCAAAGAGTTTCTGAAGGATACCATTTCTGATATTTCTCACCAATTAAAAACCCCCTTGACCGCCCTAAATATGTATACGGAAATTATTCGTGGTGAATCAGAAAATGTCAAAGTAGTACAGGAATTCTCTCAAAAATCACTCCTTTCACTTGCTCGCATGGAGCAACTAATTCAATCCCTTTTGAAAGTGATGCGATTAGATGCAGGCAGTATTACTTTTATTAAAAAAACCTGCAACGTGGAAGCTGTTGTGGAGCAGGCAATCAGTGAATTGCTTACCCGTGCTGAATTGGAAGGTAAGCAAATAATTTTAGATGGAGATCCAAAGGAAATAATGTATTGTGATTTTCAATGGACAAGGGAGGCCATCGGTAATCTTGTAAAAAATGCACTGGATCATACCCAATCAAATGGAATGATTGAAATTTCCTGGCAACGTTCCCCTGCCATGCTACGCCTTTTTGTAAAAGATAATGGCTGTGGAATTGCTCCAGAGGACATTCATCATGTTTTTAAACGCTTTTATCGAAGCAAACAATCTAGCGATACCCAAGGAGTTGGACTAGGTCTTTCTCTTGCAAAATCCATTATAGTAGAACAAGGTGGATTGCTTTCTGTACAAAGTACGCTAGATATTGGAACTACTTTTATTATTTCTTTCCCAGCACATATTGATTATTGAATAAATATATGATACGATAAAAGCCACTCATTGAGTGGCTTTTTGAAAATCTAATTTGAAAGGAATCTATATTTATGGAGATAAGTGAGCAGATAAAGAAATTACGTGAGTTAACAGGATTAAATAAAAAAGGCTTTGCAGAACATTTTGGAATTCCACTTCGAACAGTAGAAGAATGGGAAGCAGGAAGAAGAACTCCACCAGAATATATTCCAAGATTGATTGAGTATCAGATTAAATATGAGAAATTACTAGATGAGAAAATGGACAAATTATAAATAATACATAGCAAAAGAATAGGCTTGGAGGATCGCTAGCCATGACAGAAGATCAAAAAATAGAAAACAATGTTAGCTTTCATACAGAATCTAATACAGATATTGAGATACCACAACCTATAATTAAAAATATGATATACGTTATACGAGGGCAACAGGTTATGTTGGATAGTGATTTGGCAAACCTATATCAAGTGGAAACAAAGGTATTTAATCAAGCAATAAAAAGAAATCTTGACCGTTTTCCAGAACGATTTAGATTTCAATTAACAAAAGAAGAATATGTTTCTTTGAGGTCACAATTTGTGACCTCAAACGGAAAGGGAGGACGCCGCTATCTTCCTCATATGTTTACAGAACAGGGTATTGGAATGCTTTCATCAGTATTAAAAAGTAAGGTTGCAGTTGCTGT
>CAZKGP010000239.1:0-4330 GCA_964552225.1 uncultured Acetatifactor sp. | reverse complement strand
CTACGTTTTTTGTCGAGCGAAAGCGGGGGCGAATGGAATGGTTATGACTGCTTCGCACCTTTGGGATTAAAGAATCCATGAATAAAAACTCGTTAAAAATTTAATTATTCAATAGTCTCTTTACCATTGTACAGCACTTGTGCTATAGTATGATATGACAAGCAAAACGCTGTATCCATGCGCATGTAAGAGCTTACATAAAAACCGCATGTTAAGATGAATTTTAATAGAGAAAGGGTTATTGATTATGAAAAAAGAGTTTGATTTACTTTCCTTAGGCGAATTGTTATTGCGTTTATCTCCTCCTGACAATGAGCGAATTACGAGAGGTAGTACCTTTGGAAAACAAGTAGGTGGCGCAGAGTTAAATGCCATTACTGGTGCAGCGATGTTAGGTCTTAGAACTGGAATTATTTCTAAGATTCCTTCAAATGATTTAGGTACTTATATTAAAAATTGCGTTCGTTTAGGCGGCGTCAGTGATGATTATTTAGTATATGATGATGAGAAAAATGCCCGATTGGGAGTATATTATTATGAGAACGGAGCATATCCAAGAAAACCTCGTATTGTATATGACAGAATGTATACTTCAATTAATAAGATCAGTTTGGATGATTATACAGATGATTTATATAAAAGCACCAGATGCTTTCATACTAGTGGAATTACCTTGGCGTTAAGTGGTCAGGTGAGAACTACAGCGATAGAGATGATTAAAAGATTTAAAGAGCAAGGTGCAATTATTTCTTTTGATGTTAACTTCCGTGGAAATCTATGGACTGGACCAGAAGCAAAAGAGTGTATAGAGCAAATTCTTCCTTTTGTTGATATTTTCTTCTGCTCTGAAGATACTGCTCGCCTTACTTTCCTTAAGGAAGGCGATACCAAATCAATTATGAAGAGTTTTACAGAGGATTACCCTATTTCAATTGTTGCTTCTACTCAACGTATTGTACATAGTCCCAAACGTCATACATTTGGTTCTGTGATTTATTGTGCTAAGGATGATACTTATTATGAAGAAGCTCCTTATGCAGATATTGAAGTAGTTGACCGTATTGGTAGTGGTGATGCATATATTTCAGGTGTTTTGTATGGTTTGCTATCTGTAGAAAATGATTATCAAGGAGCATTAGAATATGGTAATGCAATTAGCTCCTTGAAAAATACCATACCAGGCGATTTGTTATCTACAGACCTGAAAGAAATTAAAAGTATTATTGCCGAACACAAATCAAGTGGCCGCAAATCAGAGATGGATCGATAAATAAATAATAATATTGCAAAGTATAAAGTAGGATTCAGAAATCATTTCAATGTGATTTTGAATCCTATTTTCTTATATCCAACAAAATATATTGCCTTAGGGAATCGGATGTGGGATAATCATAGTTAGTAATATTATTGTGAAAATTTTAATTTTAGTTTAAATAAGGGAATGTGATATGAGCGATACAGAGAATAATAAAAATGGTCAAGACGGTCAATCGTGGGTAGAGGTTGGAGAACAAATTAAAAATGTAGTGCAAAGTGCATTAGATACAGGGGACTTTAAGGAATTAAATAAGACTGTGTCTAATACAGTAAATAAAGCAATCGCAGAAGCAAGTTACCAAATGAAAAATGTAGCAGAAGAAGTAAAAACCAATGCTGCGAAAGCGAATGCCAACAAGGCAAATAAGACAATGCCCAAGTATAAAAGTGACGGGTATTTTACTGGGAACAAATCGCAGAAGACCAATCAAAACAATCCTGACCTATACTATCCCCAATATGTGAAGTATCCAGTCAAACAATCTTATGCATCCTTAGTGAAAATGAAATCCGTAGGAAGTGTTTCTGGGGTTCTTATGATTGTATTTGGAGCGATTGGCTGTGGAAGCGCCTTTGTGGGAGTATTGAGAACTATCGGGAGCTTGCTTTTTGGCAATACATTAATAAGCGCATTATTACCTAAAACCATAGGTTTAGCACTGGCATTTATTTTTTTTGTTGGTATGATACAACGAGGAGTCAAAAAAAGAGAGCGTTTAACAAGAGCAAATCGTTATGTGAATTTAGCTGGTGGGAAAATGTATATTGATATTAAAGACTTGGTTCAGCATACAGGTAAAAAGGCTAAATACCTAATTAAAGATATTAAAAAAATGCTTAAACTTGGTATTTTTCAAGAAGGTCATTTTGATGAAAAACAAACTTGCATTATGTTTAATGATGTTGTTTATCATCAATACTTAACTTTAAAAGAAGAGAATAAACAAATAATTGATAATACTCCGAATAAGGATGCTGAGGAAGCTGGCATATCACCAGAAGAGAAGAATTCCACAATTTCTGAGTTGGAAATTATGATTGCAGAAGGAAATGATTATATCAAGAAACTTCGAGAGCTAAATGATATTATTGAGGGAGAAGTAATTTCTGATAAATTATTTCAGTTGGAAGCTATTATAAAAGAAATATTTGAGCGAGTTGAAAAACAGCCGGAACAAATGTCTCAAATGTATAAATTTATGAATTATTATCTGCCGACTACTTTGAAACTAGTACAGGCATATGCAGATTTTGATAAGGTAAGTGTTCCAGGACCGGAAATTTTATCTGCCAAAGCAGAAATAGAGCAAACATTAGATACTATTAATCGTTCCTTTGCGGAACTGTTAAATAATCTTTTTCAAGATGTAATATTCGATGTCACAACAGATGCACAAGTATTGCAAACTATGTTAGCCCAGGAAGGATTGCATAAGGGCAAAAAGATACTATAAAAATATGAAAAGAGGAAATGTTTTATGAACAAAGATTTAGACGAAATGCTAAAGGAAGCGCCTACACTTACCTTAGAGCCTTTTACTGAAACCTTGGAGGAAGTGACAATCAGTAATACAGATATTTCAACTAAACCAATTCAGGAAGAGTGGAATGTTGAATTAACTCAAGAAGAACAGAAACAGATAACGGATTTTGTAAAACAAATTGATTTAACCAATACAAATGTTATTTTGCAATATGGTGTTGCCAGTCAGAAAAAAATAGCAGATTTCTCTGAAACAGCCTTGAATAGCGTTAGAACAAAGGACCTTGGAGAAATTGGTCAGATGCTTACAGGTGTTGTTGCAGAATTAAGGAATTTTGAAGAAGGTGAAGAAGAAAAAGGTCTTTTTGGATTTTTTAAAAAAAGCAGCAATAAGCTAGCTAATTTAAAATCTAAATATGATGCAGCTGAAGTAAATATTAATAAAATCTGCAAAGTTATGGAAGAGCATCAAATTACTTTGTTGAAAGACGTTGCAATGCTGGATAAAATGTATGAATTAAATTTGAATTATTTTAAAGAGCTTTCGATGTACATTTTAGCAGGCAAGCAAAAATTAGAACAAGCTACCCAAATAGAACTTCCAGAATTAGTTAACAAGGCAGAAAAGAGTGGATTACCTGAAGATACACAGAAAGCGAAAGATTTTTCACAAATGTGTAATCGCTTTGAGAAGAAAGTCCATGACTTAGAATTAACGAGAATGATATCATTACAGATGGCACCTCAAATCCGTTTGATCCAAAATAACGATACCACAATGGCTGAGAAGATACAATCTACTATAGTTAACACGATTCCCCTATGGAAGAGTCAGATGGTAATTGCTATTGGAATGAATCATTCACTTGATGCAGCCAATGCTCAGAGAGAAGTGTCAGATTTAACGAATTCACTTCTTAAGAAAAATGCAGAAACACTCAAAACAGCTACTATTGAAACAGCAAAGGAATCAGAACGTGGCATCGTAGACATAGAAACACTGCAACATACCAATCAGAACTTAATTAGTACACTTGATGAAGTAATGAAAATTCAAGAAGAAGGTCGTGAGAAACGTAAAAATGCTGAAATTGAACTTCAAAAGATTGAGGTTGAAATGAGACAGAAATTACTGGAAATGAGTAGATAATTTATTTTTTAATAAGTACACATAATAATCCTCTGTTGGTAAATAATACTATTAAAGTTTAACAATCATATTATTACCAATGGAGGAAATTTTTATATGAAGGCAACTGGAATCGTTCGTAGAATTGACGACTTAGGTCGTATCGTTATACCAAAAGAAATTAGAAGGACATTGCGCATTCGTGAGAGTGATCCTTTAGAAATATTTACGGGAAGAGAAGGGGAGATAATTTTAAAAAAATATTCTCCCATTGGAGAAATAACAATGTTTGCCAAGCCATACGCTGAAACCTTATCTCAGGTATCTGGGCATACTGCCTTGATTACAGATTATGATCAGGTGGTTGCAGTGTCAGGTGGGTATAAAAACTTACTAAATAG
>CAZKGP010000238.1:0-4348 GCA_964552225.1 uncultured Acetatifactor sp. | reverse complement strand
AAATACATCAATATGACAATAGCGGCGGTCAAAATCAAAACCGTGGAAATGGACCTGGAGGATCTGGGGGAAACAATGGTGGGAATCAACCGCCTAAAAAGCCAAGCAGGGGTATGATGATTCTGGCTGCATTAAGTACATTCTTTATATTTGTGATGATCTTCAACTTTATGTTTGGAGGTATGTTTAAAGAGGAATACGTAGCGTATACAGAATTTGTAAACTTATTGGAAACTGGTAAGGTGGATGCTGCAGAGCTAGTTGGTGGCGTAGTAAACTATACCTTGAAAGAGGAAAAAACAGAAAAAGATAAAAATGACGTACTTTCCTATTATTCCTTTGGTTTGGAAAGACCTCAGAAAGTGTATAAAACATATTTGATGGAAAATTCATCTATTCTAACAGAACGTTTACTAAATGTAGGTGTTACTGGTGAATCAATTCCAACAAATGATATGTGGAGTTATATTTTATCACTTGTTTTACCAGTATTATTATTAATTGTATTTTGGACATTTATGATGCGTAAAATGGGTGGTAGTGGTGGCCCAATGGGTGTTGGAAAAAGCAATGCTAAGGTTTATGTACAAAAGGAAACAGGAATTACGTTTAAGGATGTAGCTGGAGAAGATGAGGCCAAAGAATCCTTGATAGAAGTAGTTGATTTCTTACACAATCCTGGAAGATATACTCAAATAGGTGCAAAGCTACCAAAGGGAGCTCTTTTAGTAGGACCTCCAGGAACAGGTAAAACACTACTTGCTAAAGCTGTGGCTGGTGAGGCACATGTCCCATTTTATTCTCTTACAGGTTCAGATTTTATTGAATTGTATGTTGGAGTTGGTGCTAGTCGTGTACGTGATTTGTTTAAGGAAGCAACTAAAAATGCGCCTTGTATTATTTTTATAGATGAAATTGACGCCATAGGAAGAAGCCGAGATTCCCAATATGGCGGTGGTAACGAAGAAAGAGAGCAAACATTGAATCAATTGCTTTCTGAAATGGATGGATTTGACAGTTCAAAAGGTGTATTGATTCTAGGTGCAACCAACCGTCCAGAAATATTGGATAAAGCATTGCTACGTCCTGGTCGTTTTGATAGACGTATAATCGTTGATAAACCAGACCTAAAAGGCCGTGTGGATATTCTGAAAGTACATGCTAAAGATGTTAAGATGGATGAATCTGTAGACTTTGATGCCATTGCACTTGCAACAAGTGGTGCTGTTGGTTCAGATTTAGCCAATATGATTAACGAGGCGGCTATTAATGCTGTTAAAGAAAAACGTCAATATGTTTGTCAAAAAGATTTATTTAATGCAGTAGAACAGGTTTTGGTAGGTAAAGAGAAAAAGGACCGTATCATGAGTAAAGAGGAACGTAAAATTGTATCCTACCATGAGGTTGGTCATGCTTTAGTAAGTGCTTTACAGAAACACTCAGAACCAGTGCAAAAGATTACAATTGTGCCTCGTACAATGGGTGCCCTTGGATATGTAATGCATGTTCCCGAGGAAGAAAAATATCTGAATACAGAAGCTGAATTAAGAAATATGCTAATTAGTTTAGTTGCAGGTCGTGCTGCAGAAGAAATTGTGTTTGAAACGGTAACTACAGGAGCTGCTAATGATATTGAAAAGGCAACTGGTATTGCAAGAGCTATGGTAACCCAATATGGTATGAGTAAGAGATTTGGTTTGACTGGTTTTGCGACGGTAGAAAGCAAATACTTAGAGGGAACTGCAAGATTAAATTGCAGTGATACCACAGCAGCAGAAATAGATTCAGAAATTGTTTCTATTCTTAAAGAAAGCTATGAAAAAGCATTAGAACTTTTAAAAGAAAATCGCGATGTAATGGATAAACTGGCAGAGTTCTTAATCAAGAAAGAAACCATTACAGGTAAAGAATTTATGGAAATTTTCCGTCGTGAAAAAGGCATTCCTGAACCAGAGGAAGATAATAAATCAGAAGATTCTAAGACAGAAGAAGCTAAGGCTGAAGATGTTAAGGTGGAAGAAGCTAAGGCTGAAGATTCGAAGGAAGATGTTAAGACTGAAGATGTTAAGACTGAAGACGTTAAGGCCGAAGACACTAAGAATGAAGAGGCTAAGACTGAGGAAATTAAGACCGAAGATACTAAGACTATAGAAGATGTTAATGTAGAGGACTCTCAAGATAAATCTGATAAACCAGTTGGAAGGTTTTCAAAAGGAAGTTTAGACTAAATAATGATACAAAAACTGCACTCAGTAAAGGTGCAGTTTTTGAGTTTAAAACATTTATAAGGCGATTTGAAAGGTATAGTGACCAATATGTTTAATTTTGAAGAAGAATTAAAAAAATTACCTAGTGAGCCGGGTGTATATATTATGCGAGATAACAGAGATGTTATTATGTACGTTGGTAAGGCAATCAATCTGCGCAGTAGAGTTCGTTCTTATTTTCGGGAAAATATAGGACGTGGTCCTGCCATTGACAGAATGGTATCATTAATTGCCCGCTTTGAATATATTGTAACGGACTCTGAACTTGAGGCTTTAGTTCTTGAGAATAATTTAATTAAAGAACATTCTCCTAAATACAATACTATGCTAAAGGATGATAAAACATATCCTTATATTAAAGTTACCTTAGGTGATGCGTACCCAAGAATTGTTTTTTCAAGATTAATGAAAAAGGACAAAGCTAAATATTTCGGCCCATATACAAGTGCAGCAGCGGTAAAAGATACTATTGAGTTATTGAATAAATTATATCAATTACGTACTTGCAATCGTAGCTTACCTAAGGAAATAGGGAATGACCGCCCATGTTTAAACTACCACATTAAACAGTGCCTAGGGCCTTGCCAAGGTTATGTCAGTCAGGAAGAATATAGGAAACAAGTTGCCAGTGCTATGGAATTTTTAAATGGTAATTATAATCTTATTTTAAAAGAATTAGAGGAAAAAATGAAGGAAGCTTCTGAGGCATTGGAGTTTGAAGAAGCGGCAAGAGTTAGGGATTTATATAATAGCGTGAAGCAAGTATCTCAGAAACAGAAAATAACAGATAGTGCAGGAGAAGATAAAGATATTCTTGCATTGTATCAGGACGATGCAGAGGCAGTAGTACAAGTGTTTTTTGTACGAGATGGTAGGCTTATTGGTAGGGAACATTACTACATGACAAATGTGTCAGGAGTTAGTAAGGAACAAATATTAGGCGATTTCGTGAAGCAGTTTTATGCTGGAACGCCCTTTATTCCAAGAGAATTGATGTTACAATATGAAATTGAAGATATTCCTTTGCTTGAAAAATGGCTATCAGATCGAAAAGGGGCAAGGGCATATATAAAAGTTCCTAAAATAGGACATAAAGAAAAGCTAGTAGACTTAGCGGCTCAAAATGCTAAATTAATTTTAAATCAAGATAGAGAAAAACTAAAAAGAGAAGAAGGACGAACCATTGGTGCTGTGAAAGAAATCGCTCAATTATTAGACTTAGAGCATATTAACAGAATGGAAGCATTTGATATTTCTAATATTAACGGATTTGAAAACGTAGGCTCTATGGTGGTGTATGAAAAAGGAAAGCCTAAACGAAGTGATTATCGTAAATTTAAGATTAAATCGGTATCTGGTCCGGATGATTATGCATGTATGAAAGAAGTCCTGACCAGACGGTTTGTACATGGTATGAAGGAAAATAAGGAGCTAGAAGAAAAGGAATTAGAGAAGGAATATGGGAGCTTTACTAAATTTCCAGATTTACTATTAATGGACGGCGGTCGTGGGCAGGTAAACATTGCATTATCTGTTTTGGAGGAACTTAGAATACATATTCCTGTATGTGGAATGGTAAAAGATGATAATCATAGAACTAGAGGTTTATATTATAACAATGTGGAGTTGCCAATAGATACTTACTCAGAAGGCTTTAAGTTAATTACGAGAATTCAAGATGAAGCCCACAGGTTTGCTATTGAATTTCATCGTTCTTTAAGAAGTAAAACACAAGTTAAATCTTCTTTGGATGATATCCCTGGCATCGGACCTGCGAGAAGAAAAGCATTGATGCGCCACTTTCAATCCTTGGAGGAAATTAAGAATGCAGAAGTGGAAACCTTAATGGAAGTGCCTGAGATTCCACGTAATGTTGCAGAACAACTTTATGCTTATTTTCAAAAACAAACATAAAAATAGAATTATAGGATAAAAGTACTATAAACAGAACTGTTTGTTTATTGAACACTTTATCGGTGTGTGTTAGAATAAGCTGTGTATGAACTGTAATACTGAATATACTAGAAT
Source organism: uncultured Acetatifactor sp. (assembly GCA_964552225.1). Classification (GTDB taxonomy): domain Bacteria; phylum Bacillota; class Clostridia; order Lachnospirales; family Lachnospiraceae; genus Acetatifactor. The sequence continues at coordinate 53 of CAZKGP010000238.1, read as the reverse complement.
TCTGTAAATAGAAAAGGAGAGAGAAAATGCCACGTGTAAAGTTGAATAAAATT
>CAZKGP010000237.1:0-4363 GCA_964552225.1 uncultured Acetatifactor sp. | reverse complement strand
TTATTAACTCGTTTGATAAAGGCAATACTGCTTTTTTAAATAAAATAGAAAAAGAAGCTAAGGAGACAAATGTGCCAATTATCCGTAAGGAGATGCAGAGCTTTTTGAAGTTTATCTTAGCTTTTTTGAAACCCCAAAATATCCTTGAGGTTGGAACTGCCATTGGCTTTTCAGCTCTTTTAATGAGTGAATATGCGCCCTTGAATTGTAGTATTACTACAATAGAGAAGTATGAAAAACGAATTCCCATTGCTAAAGAAAATTTTCGTCTTGCAGAGAAAGATGATTGCATCACTTTATTAGAAGGAGATGCTACGGATATACTTAAGGAATTGGAAGGCTCCTATCAATTGATCTTTATGGATGCAGCAAAAGGTCAATATATTCATTTTATGCCTGATATTTTAAGGCTTCTTGCACCAGGAGGAATACTTATTTCAGACAATGTACTTCAAGATGGAGATATTATAGAATCTAGATTTGCTGTAAATAGAAGAAACCGAACGATTCATTCTCGTATGCGAGAGTATTTATATGAACTGAAAAATCACCCCCAATTAGAAACTTGTATATTACCGGTAGGTGATGGGATAACAATTAGCACCAAAGTGTAGGAAGGGTATTATAGATATGAACAAGAGACAAAAACCAGAGTTATTAATTCCAGCAAGTAGTCTGGAAGTGTTAAAGACTGCTGTGATTTATGGCGCAGATGCGGTATATATAGGAGGAGAGGTTTTTGGATTACGTGCAAAAGCTAAGAATTTCTCTGTGGAGGATATGGCAAAGGGGATTGTTTTTGCTCATGAAAGAGGCGTTAAGGTTTATGTGACTGCTAATATTTTGGCGCATAATGATGACCTTGACGGTGCAAGAGAATATTTTCAAGAGTTAAGAGATTTAAAACCAGAGGCGCCTGATGCACTTATCATTTCGGATCCAGGTATGTTTATGATTGCCAAAGAGGTTTGGCCAGAAGTAGAAATTCACGTTTCAACTCAAGCCAATAATACGAATTATCAAACATATCAATTTTGGTGGAAAATGGGAGCAAAACGTGTGGTATCTGCAAGGGAATTATCCTTACAGGAAATCCGTGGAATCAGGGATCATATCCCAGAAGAAATGGAGATTGAAAGCTTTGTTCATGGGGCTATGTGCATTTCCTATTCAGGACGGTGTCTGCTTAGTAATTTCTTTACAGGAAGAGATGCCAATCAAGGCGCGTGTACTCATCCTTGCCGTTGGAAATATTCTGTTGTAGAAGAAAAACGACCTGGTGAATATATGCCAGTATATGAAAACGAACGTGGCACATATATTTTTAACTCTAAAGATTTGTGCATGATAGAACATATTCCTGAGTTGGTAGCTGCAGGCATTGATAGTTTAAAAATTGAAGGTAGAATGAAAACCGCGCTGTATGTGGCAACGGTGGCAAGAACTTATCGCAAAGCAATAGATGATTTCTTTGACTCGTCAGCAAAATACCAAGAGAATATGGAATGGTATCAAGCTGAAATTTCAAAATGTACTTATCGTCAATTTACCACTGGTTTTTACTTTGGAAAGCCCGATGAAAATACACAAATTTATGATAGTAATACTTATATTAATGAATATATTTATCTTGGGATTATAGACCAAATCAACGAAAAGGGATTCGCCAAGATTGAACAGCGTAATAAGTTCTGTGTGGGGAATATCATTGAGATTATGAAACCTAATGGGGATAACATTGTTACGAAGGTTAATAATATCTATACAGCCGAAGGTGAATCCGTTGAAGATGCGCCTCATCCTAAACATGAACTGTGGTTAGACTTATCTGAAAACCCAGAAAAATATGATTTGCTTAGAGTAAAGAAATAATTTGTAATATTTAACAGGAGTTAAAAAAATGTTGACCAGTATAAGCTCCCATTGTACAATGTGAAGAAAATAAGTTAAATGGTATTAAAGAGTTAAATTATTGATTTGAAGACGCGCCATAGCGCGGAGAAAGGTTGTTAATAATGAGTGAAGTGATTGATGTAGAAGCTCTATTTGGCAGTAAGGTTTTTACGCTTGGTAAAATGCGTGAAAAGTTACCCAAGAGTGTATATAGAGAAGTGAAATCGCTAATGGACATTGGTGGTGAATTATCTTTGGATACAGCAGATGTTGTGGCAAAGGCAATGAAAGATTGGGCCATTGAAAATGGTGCAACACATTATACTCACTGGTTTCAGCCATTAACCGGTATTACAGCAGAAAAGCATGATGCCTTTGTCACCCATCCAGATGCTGATGGTAAAATGATAATGGAGTTTTCAGGTAAAGAGCTAATTAAGGGTGAGCCAGATGCCTCTTCTTTTCCTTCTGGTGGACTGAGAACCACATTTGAAGCTAGAGGATATACAGCGTGGGATGTGACTTCACCAGCATTTTTAAAAGAAGATGCTACGGGAGTTATTCTTTGTGTGCCTACATCTTTCTGTTCTTATAAAGGAGAAGCACTAGATGAGAAAACACCTTTACTTCGTTCATTAGAAGCATTGAGCGCACAGGCTCTTCGTATTGTACGTTTGTTTGGTAACACAACTGCTACTAAAATAATTGCAAGCGTAGGACCAGAACAAGAATATTTTTTGATAGATAGAGAGAAATATTTACAACGTCAAGATTTGGTTTTTACAGGTCGTACCTTATTTGGAGCACCAGCACCAAAGGGACAAGAACTGGAAGACCATTATTTTGGTACCATTCGTGAAAGAGTTGGAGCTTTCATGAAGGACTTAAATATAGAGTTGTGGAAACTTGGTGTATCAGCGAAAACACAGCATAATGAGGCAGCACCAGCTCAGCATGAGTTGGCTCCTATTTATGAAAGTGCGAATATTGCAGTAGACCACAATCAGTTGATTATGGAAACCATGAAAAAAGTAGCTGGTCGTCACGGTATGACTTGCCTTCTTCATGAGAAGCCATTTGCAGGAGTAAATGGTTCTGGTAAGCATAACAATTGGTCATTGGGGACTGATACTGGAATCAACCTTTTAGAACCTGGTGAAACTCCTAATGAAAATATTCAGTTTTTGCTAGTACTGGCATGTATTATAAAGGCTGTTGATGAGCATGCGGATTTACTTCGTCAAAGCGCAGCAGATGTTGGAAATGATCATAGATTAGGTGCCAATGAAGCACCACCAGCTATTATTTCTATGTTTTTAGGTGAGCAGCTTGAGGATGTTGTGAGACAGCTAGTAGAAACTGGCGAAGCGGCACATTGTATAGAAGGCGGTAAATTGGAAACTGGTGTTTCTACACTTCCTGACTTCCAAAAAGATGCCACTGACCGTAATAGAACATCACCTTTCGCTTTTACTGGCAATAAATTCGAATTCCGTACAGTAGGTAGCTCAGACTCTATTGCAAGTCCTAATATTACATTAAATGCCATTGTTGCAGAAGCTTTATGTGACGCAGCAGATATTTTAGAAAAAGCAGAAGACTTTGATATTGCAGTCCATGATTTGATTAAGCAATATATGGGAGCGCATCAGAGAATTATTTTTAATGGTAATGGATATTCTCAGGAATGGGTTGAAGAAGCTAAAAGACGTGGTCTTCCTAACATTTCTTCTATGGTGGAGGCAATTGGAAGTCTTACCACAGATAAAGCAATAAATCTATTCGAAAAATTTGGTATTTTTACAAAAGCAGAATTGTTATCTAGAGAAGAAGTTCTCTATGAAACTTATGCGAAAACCATCAATATAGAGGCGTTAACCATGGTTGGCATGGTGAAGAAACAAATCCTTCCTTCCGTAATCAGCTATACCAAAACCTTAGCAGATACTGTGATTGCAGTAAAAGAGGCTGGAGCAGATGCAAGTGTTCAAGGAGAATCTTTGGCGGACATTACCAAGTATTTAAAAGAAACTAAATCTGCATTAGTAGAGCTAGAAGAGAAGCTAAGAAAAACGTCTGAAATTGATAATCAGAAAGAACTTGCATTTTATTATAAGCAAGAAGTACATGTGTCAATGGATGCATTAAGAAAACCAGTAGACGTATTAGAGATGCTTGTTTCAAAAGATATTTGGCCATTTCCTACGTATGGGGATTTGCTATTTGAGGTTTAAAAAAAGTACTTGCAAAAGGGATAGGCTTCGTGTATACTGTATCAAGTAATGCGCAAATAGGGCTATCGCCAAACGGTAAGGCAACGGACTCTGACTCCGTCATCTCAAGGTTCGAATCCTTGTAGCCCTGCTTTTATCACTCCCCGGAAGATTTAGTCTGCCGGGGTTTTTCATAGTGTAGAAAATCTAAGTTCCACACGCAACTTTGTGCCTGCGGCTCAAAGTTTACAGATTTT
>CAZKGP010000236.1:0-4377 GCA_964552225.1 uncultured Acetatifactor sp. | reverse complement strand
ATTCTTTTGGTTCAACAAAGTCAGGTATCGCACCGTTTTATTCAGATAAATTTGCTAAAATAGGTTTCCAAGTTAGTGAGCTCTTTGACGAGGTTTTATTAAAAGAAAAAGTAGAGCGTATTTGTGAGACGAAAAATGTGTTACTAGAGCATTTGTATCACAAGCCGGCTATTGATTCTGCCCAACTTCTAGAAACATTACAAGAGTATAGACAGATGGTTGAACCGTATGTATGCGATGTATCTATGTTTTTAGATAAAGCAATGAAAGAAGGAAAGACTGTTTTGTTAGAGGGGCAGTTGGGAACATTGAAAGATCCAGATCATGGTATTTATCCAATGGTTACTTCTTCCTCTACATTGGCTTCTTATGGTGCAATTGGGGCGGGAATACCTGCCTATGAGATAAAGGAAATTATAACAGTCTGTAAAGCATATTCCTCTGCAGTAGGTGCTGGTGCGTTTGTTTCTGAAATATTTGGAGAAGAAGCAGATGAATTGAGAAGACGGGGGGGCGATGGTGGAGAATTTGGAGCTACCACGGGGCGTCCCAGACGAATGGGATGGTTTGATTGTGTGGCATCCAAGTATGGATGCCGTTTGCAAGGAACGACTGAAGTTGCTTTTACGGTATTGGATGTTCTAGGTTATTTGGATGAAATTCCCATATGTATTGGTTATGAAATAGAGGGAAAGATGGTGACTGAGTTTCCTGTTACAACGAAGCTTTTAAATGCAAAACCAATTTTTGTGAATTTGCCAGGTTGGAAGACAGATATTAGTGGAATTAGAACGTATGAGGAACTACCTGAAAACTGCCGTAATTATATAGAATTTATAGAGGAACATATTGGTTATCCTATTACGATGGTAAGCAATGGTCCAAGTAGAGGCGATATAATATATAGAAAAAGTCTATAAAGGAGGCAAACCACAATGATTGGAAATCTGGAATATTATAAAGTGTTTTATTATGTGGTGAAAGCAGGAAGTGTTACCCTTGCGGCTGAAAAACTATCGGTTTCGCAACCTGCTGTTTCCCAAGCAATCAAACAGTTAGAACGCCAATTAGAGGTGGTTCTGTTTCATCGAGGAGCAAAAGGCTTAAAGCTGTCTAAAGAGGGAAGTCTGCTTTATTCCTATGTAGAAAAAGGATATGAACAAATTGATATAGGGGTTAAAAAAGTCCAGCAGATGAAAAAGCTAGAAGTTGGTGAAATCAGAATTGGCGCCAGTGATATGACATTGAGATTCTATCTCTTGCCCTTTTTAGAACAGTTTCATGAAAAATATCCAGATATTAAAATTATTGTTACAAATGCACCTACCCCTGAAACATTGGCTATTTTAGAAGAGGGAAAAATTGATTTTGGTATTGTGAGTATGCCTTTTGATTCATCTGTGGGATTGGATATTAGTGAAGTGCACCCATTGGAAGACATTTTTGTAGGTGGAAGACGTTTTATTTCTTATAAAAATAAAATCTTAGATTTCAAAAATTTAGAAGAAATGCCAACCATTGCTCTTGAAAAGAACACTAGTACAAGAAGATATATGGATTGTTTTTTGGAACAAAAAGGGGTATCCATTCAACCAGATATTGAATTGGCTACTAGTGATATGATAGTACAGTTTGCGTTACGTAACCTTGGTATAGGGTGCGTGGTGAGAGATTTTGCACAACCATTTATTGATTCGGGGCAATTATTTGAACTTAATTTTAATCAAATAATTCCTAAGCGACAAATGTGTGTTGTGCGTCATCGTAAGGCACCTTTGTCTGCTGCTGCATCTCAGCTATTAACTATTATGGAGCAGGAGACAGCCCCTTTATAACTGACTGTCGTCTTGTTGCTGTTTGGAGCCTCCGATATCAAAGTCTGCTATGGTATGCTTCTGTGTGATTTTTCCATATATCCAAATGTAAAACCATATTACAAAGGGAATGCCCACGGAAGCAAAAAGGCATATTTGAAAGAGTTGTTTGGCCATAGGTCCGTTTAAAAAGGCTAAAATTAAAGTGACTATATATAAAAGTACTAATATAATAACCCCAACAATTGCTATAATTTGTTTGGAGGTTATTTTTTTCTTGTTTGGTTCTTGTTTGCTGTTTTTCATAAATTAATCCTATTCTTTTTTAGTTTTTGATAATTCAGTTGCTAACCGTGCCTCTTCTCTTTTGTTAACATACATATTATGATCAGCTTTTTTGATAAAGTAATCATAGGATTGCTCAGAGGTTGTGGGATAATCAGTGCAAATACCATAGCTTGCAGAAATATTATATGGTTTTTGCATTTTTTTATTAAATTGAGACAATTGTTTCTTTATGGAGTTCACTATTTTAGTTGGTAGGGACTCATCTAATGTGGAAAGTGCAATGATAAATTCATCTCCACCAAAACGAGCGCATAAAGCATTGGCTGGTGTGGCCTTACTAATGCATTCACCAATCTTAAAAATTGTAAAATCCCCTTCGCTATGACCGTAGGTGTCATTGATCGCCTTAAGACCGTTTACATCTGCAATAATGATGGTTAGTCTTGAACGGGAAGAACGGCAACTTTCAATGATATAGTTCATATTTTTATAAAAACCGGAGCGATTTAGCATGTTGGTTAAGTAATCTCTAGACAAAAAATCCTCTCTGTCGTGGTGATTCTTATAGTTGGCTAAAATATGTTTAAAGTTTAATATAAACATATGAAAATATGTTAATTCAACGTGGGAATAAGCACCACATACAGGCAGATATCCAATAAGCTCTCCTTGTAAATGGATTGGTATTATTAATATACTATCCTGACGTTCAAAGACCTCTTGTAGATTAGGCAATAAACTAGTAGTGGAAGTATATTTACCATAAGTCCACTCGCTACCTCTAGAGTGCATTGCAACATATATTTGTGAAGTATAACTGTCAATGTGCGCTTTCTTGTGATTGAGCTGTAAAAAGTATGAATAATTCATATATGGATTTAAAAAATTAATGTTAGTACAAAACCACATCTCGGAATAATTAGTTTTACACCAAATATTATTTACAACAGAAAAGATATCTTTAATATTAGTATAATTGCTACATAAAGAAATCATCTGACTCATCAATTGAAAATTAGTGTCCATAGAATCTATCGTATTAACTAGACTCATAATATGTTTCTTGTGATGCTCACCATTGGGAGCAGGACAGCCGCATGATTCCCTTGGTAAAAAACGACCATTTATTATATGGTTGCAAGGAATGTAGTTTGGATTTACGCTAATCTCTTCCATGATTTCAAATATTTTATCGGTAATTAACTCACAATCCACAAAAGTAGTGGTAATTGTTGGGGTGGAATACTGTGTCATTGTAATACCGTCATAACCAGTTACAATAACATCCTCGGGAACATGATAACCCAAATGAATGAGTTCCTCAACAACAGCAATTGCCATTGCATCATTGGCACATATAATTGCCTCTGGAAAAGGAAGCTCAGAGTCAATAAAAGAATGTAATACTTTAAGAGCAGGTTCTTTATAAAAGTTGCCATATCCAATGCGTTCCTCTTCAACAAGTATATTGTTGGCAATTAAGGTGTTGCGATAAGAAGTAATACGTTCTTCGGAATAAGGGTTATCCTTTGTTCCGGCAATCAGATTAAGCCTCCTTTTGTTATGAGTGTTTATAACATGCTGAATAATATTTCCGAAATCTTGTTGTACATCATTTATTATATTAAAGCAATTTTCTATGGTGGAATTTATTACAATAATTGGTGTTTTCGCCTGTTGTGTGCGTTTAATTAGTTTGTTAAGCAAATCAGTTCTGTGAAAAAACATATCAGCCAATACAATTACGTAATCAAAACATTCAGGGTGGAAAAGAGAAAAAACCATTTCTTCTCCATGGTCATTCTTATCTCTCACATACAAGTCTGTGACTGAACTAAAGACTATCATCTTGCTGTTATGAGAAGCCATTTGATTATGTAATGCATTAATATATTTAGAGGATTCATCTTTTTGAAATTGTATTGTTAATAAGGCAACTACTTTAAACGACTGACCATAAGAATACTTTTGCTTGTTTGAATTATTCCCCATAGAAAACCTCCATCGCCAAAACAAAATTTCGTTAAGAATATGATATCATTTTGCATACAATATTGCAACATTTTACGACAGTATAATTGAATTTTTTGTGAAAAATGACCAAAAATAACAACAGCCAACTTTATAAGGATTAACCCTTGTAAAATTGGCTGCTATTATAAATTGGAGTGATAAAGAGGTTTGTTATACCATAGGAGGGGGGTCCAATGATATAATAGTTAGTATGACACTATTTTAAAGAGATATACAAATAATATTAATTTTTTTTAATATA
>CAZKGP010000235.1:0-4380 GCA_964552225.1 uncultured Acetatifactor sp. | reverse complement strand
AATATACTTGAACATCATATCATATATAAATATAAAAGTAAACCAGAAAGTTCAAAAACATTGAACTTTCTGGTTATTAATTAATCGTTTATAATTCGAACGTATTTAACTGGATTACGATAATTATATTTGCTTATTTTGATACCTGTTTTGGGACTACTTGCATGTACAACTTGATTGCCACCGATATAGATAGCCACGTGATTAATAGAGCCTTTACTATTACCATAGAAAATCAAATCTCCTGGTTTTAGATCAGATGAACTAATCTTAGTTCCCTCATTGGCCTGTGCTCTTGATGAGTGACTTAATTTAATCCCATAATTCTTAAATACACTAAGAACAAATCCAGAACAATCAGCGCCCTTTGTTAAACTAGTTCCACCCCAAACATAAGGATTACCTATAAACTGTTTTGCATATTCTACTAAATCAACACGAACGTCAGATACACCTTGTCCATATAATAATTCCGTCATTGTAATTGCAGTATTTAATTTTTCTTCTACTATTGCATAATCAGAAGACATATATTTCTCTTCTCCATCAATAGATACTTTAAACCATCCATCAAGTGTTTCAATGTACTCTAATTCTTCTCCCATTGGAACAGTTGTATAAACTGCACTATCCAGACTTGGATTATCTCTTACTTTTAGAGCATCAGCATTTACCTTTACTACAGTGGCAACCAAATCATTGGCCATGATTTTAGCGTCTGGTCCTGTTAATAAAAATTCCAATTTTACATATCCTTCTACTTCTCCAGATACAATATGTGCCCACTCATTGTCGCTATTAATAATTTCACAAGCTGCATGTTTAGGTAGCTTTCCTACTAATTTACCATCAGTGGAAGGGATCGCCCTAATGTTTAAATTCCCACTTTCTACATTTGCAATTCCCAAATGGGTATATCCCCAAAGAGCACCTTTGGCTTGCTCTGCAATTGCTATATATTCCTCTTCACTAAGAGTCTCTTCTATTAAGGCTCCAACTCCAACAGTCTCTAGAACATTTTTTGCCAAGTTCATATTGGATGCTGAAGCTTGTATTGGTTCTATTGTCAAAAGAATTGCTGCACCAATTCCACATATTACTGCTTTTTTATAAAAATAATAAGGTTTCATTCTATATACCTTTCCAAATCTCATCAACTACAATCAATAACACTATCTATTAATTACATATTTGTTACAAACTTATTAACTACTAAAAAAATTATAACAACTTAATACTATACTGTCAAGACCGATTATTTACCAAATGCTCCCACCCGTCAACTTATGGAAGGGTGCGAAGCAGTTATAACCGCTTCTTACACATTGGTTGAATGGATGAATCAAGGTTTTCTCACCTGAGTATGTTAGCAGACCTTTGTTCTATGGAGATGAGACCATAAACAGTTTTTGAAAGCATGAAAGCCTTTGCTGCACATGCTTTCAATGTTTAGGGGCTTATCGGAATGGTTAGAAAAGTGGACTGCTAACATACTCAGGTGAGAAAACCGCCAAGCCATGAAATCTATGGCTGATTACCGTCCTTAATATCAACCTGCAATTGAGCCTTTAATGCTTCCAAACTTTCAAATTTCTGTTCTGCACGTTTGAATTTATATAAACAAACTTGGATTTCTTTTCCGTAAATATCTTGATTGAAATCATAAATATAGGATTCGACCCCTATGATTTTTACATCCGTTACTGTTGGTTTATACCCTACATTAGTAATGGATTTGTAACTTTTTCCCTCAAACAACACAGAGGAGTAATACACTCCACAGGGAGGCATTAATTTATTTGGAGGGGGCAAAAGATTTACTGTTGGCATCCCCAAAGTTCTTCCAATACGATTGCCATGCTGAACTGTTCCTTGAATAGTATAAGGCATTCCCAACAATTGCTCCACAAGTTGCATCTCTCCTTTTTCTAAGAGAGTACGGATATAAGTAGAGCTCACTTCATGTCCGTCATAACAAACTTTATCTATGATTTTCACCTTAAAATCTAATTCGTCTTCCATACTCTGTAATAACTGTGCGTTACCTCTCCCACCAGCGCCAAAAGATAAATCAGTCCCCGCAGCAATAAATTTAACGTTAATGCGCTCAGATAATATATCTTTAACAAATGTTAAAGGCTCCATAGAAGCAGTAACTTTATTCAATGGAAATTCGATTAATATGTCTATTCCCATTCTTTCCAAAAGCTTTTGTTTTTCTTCTCTTGTGTTTAGCTCTTTCCCATCAGACAAACCAAAGAACACAGCCGGAGTTGGATGAAATGTAAATACACAAGTAGTTAATCCCTTTTCCTTCTGGGTTAATATTTCATCTAATAACCGTCTATGTCCAATATGTAATCCATCAAACTTACCAATTGCTACTGCTGTTTCATTCTTCAAATAAAAGTCTGTTGTATTTGTAATAATTTCCACGTCAACTCTGCTTCTTTCTATTTTAACTGTGTGTAGTTTTGAATTTGTTAGGTGATGTTTTTAGCGCCTTAGAAATTCTCTTCACACTAACCTTGCATCAAAAACATTTTTACAGGTCTATACATTTCTCTGTCAGTATCATAAGCATATATTCCAAAAAAACGGTCCTCATGGTTATATATTCGAACCCATTCCCCTGCTATCGCTTCTTTTTTTTCAAGAGCTTGATTAGGGTAAAAAGAATTACCATTTTCAATTATTTTAGAATATTCTTCTAATAGATGAAGGACCGGATACTCTTCAAGCACTTCTTCTACAGAATGTACTTTTGTAGCGATTCTTCCGTCATCCCTTAATGCTTGTAATTGATCTAAAGTAATTGCATCCTCCAAGCGAAATCTACCAACTCTTGTCCGAACCAAACTAGCCATAGTCCCCCCACAACCTAATTTTTCACCAATATCTGCACAAAGAGTTCTAATATAAGTCCCCTTGGAGCAAACAACTCGAATCTTTACTTTGGGAAGTTCCATTTCTAAAATTTCTATTTCATGTATGGTAATGGGGCGTGCTTTTCTCTCCACTTCCTTACCTTCTCTTGCAAGCTCGTATAACTTTTGACCATTCACTTTCAATGCAGAATACATGGGAGGAATTTGCTGAATTTCTCCCTGAAAGTCCATAATAGTACTTCTTACCTCTTCAGGAGAAACCTGCACTTCACTTTCTGACAATATAGTACCTGTTGTATCCTGAGTATCTGTGGTAACACCCAACAGAAGCTCCGCGATGTATTCCTTGTCCTTATCTACCATCATATCACATAGTTTCGTTCCACTACCTAAGCATACTGGCAAAACACCAGTGGCATTAGGATCTAAAGTCCCTGTATGCCCTATTTTTTTCTGCTGGCAAATGCCTCGCATTTTAGCCACCACATCATGAGATGTGAAATCAACGCCTTTATATATATTAATTATTCCATGAAACATTTTATTATTTTGCTCCTAACAGTTGTTTTTGGATTTGTCGGGATAAGTTGTTCACACAGTCATGGAATGTTCCCATCATATTGCACCCCGCTGCCCTTATGTGACCGCCGCCACCAAAATAAGTTGCCACCTGTGATACATCTACATTCTCATTAGAACGCATACTTACTTTATATTCTAAAGTGCCTGTTTCATACATGAAAATAGCACAATCAATTCCTTTTATATTTCTTAGTTGATTAACTATACCATCTAAGTCTGTAGTCCCTACGTCATAAAAATTCATTGTTTTACGATCAATGTAACTGACAATGCAGCGTTCATTCATAAAACGTATGCTTTCCATTAAAGCACGCCCCATAATCTGAGTCTGTACATAGGATTTTTGATAAAATGTTTCCTCTATTATTTTAGAGAAATTAAAACCAAAACTAATTAAATGGGCTGCTTTTTCTAATGTAGACGGGAGTGTATTGGAGTATTGAAAAACACCAGTATCATGAACCATTCCAATATATATAGCCATTGCAATATCTTGATTCAATTTGCTCTTATCAATTAAATCATAAATTAACTCACACGTTGAACCAATGGTAGGCATAATATAATTAATCATGCAATCCCCTTGATTACTGATATGATGGTCTATATTTATGGTTTTTACTGCACTTTCAATATATTTCTGAGCTTCTCCCGCACGATTACATACCGTATCTAATACGAAAAAAACATCAAAAATAGTTTCATCACTAAATTCGCTGTCAATCTCATCAAAACCCTTTATTTCATGAAAGATATCTGCTGGTTTTTCTAAAAAAACTTTTACATTTACATCTGGTAAGCACAATTTAAGATATTGATATAATGCCAAGCAAGAGCCAACACAATCTCCATCTGGGCGGATGTGTCCACTAATCCCTATATTTTTAGCATCCTTACATTCCTGTAAAAT
>CAZKGP010000234.1:0-4383 GCA_964552225.1 uncultured Acetatifactor sp. | reverse complement strand
TTAAAGAAATGAAATCATAATCAAATCCAAGGTTACCCCAAAGTTCAAATGTTTCTTTACTTCCTACGTCGTACATAACTTCAAAGTTTTGATTTTGTAATTCTTCTGAAGCAGCAGTAACTGCATACCACCAATACATTGCTTCTTCATCATCACGTATAGCAGTATCGCCATCGTACCAATTCCACATATCATATAAAACATTATAAACTCTTTCAGGATCCTCGATACCAGCAGGAATTAAATAATATTCACCAGCTGAAACTTTTCCTGGATTTGTTGCTGCATCACCAGAAGGTCCTACAGGCCATTGCACGTAAGCAGTATCAAATTCTAAGGTATAGCCGTTTGCTCCACCATAATCGTAATCTGCTTTATCTGCTGCAATCCATGCTGCGATAGGGAAGAAACCGATATTACCATTGCGATACTGTCCTCTCATGGTATTACTAGGATCGCCTTCACCATCATATGGATAACATACGTTTAATGTATTATACATATCAGACATTTGCTGTAACACTTCACCTGTTGATGCACTAGATAATTCTTCTGTTTTACCAGATGCAACATGCGCGCCATTACTCATTAATAATTGTTCGAAGGTTTCTTTTTCATAACCACAGTAACCATATTGATCTGTCTGGCCATCTCCGTCTGTATCTTGTGTTAGCACTTGGCAATATTCATTGAATTTATCCCAAGTCCATTCTCCACGAGCTACTAATTCCCTAGGATCTTCCAAGTTATTATTTTCTAACATCTGCATATTAAATCCTAAAGGATAAGTTGCTTCTACAACGGATGCTGCTTCTACTCTCTTTAATAAAGTAGCTTTACCATCACCTAAGTCTAGGTACTTAATATTTACTTGCTCATTAAACAAGTCATTGTCTTCTGGAACGATCGTTTTTAAATCAGTTGCAAGACCATTTAAAGCAGCTGGAATACCAAATGATAATTCAACCAAGTAAATATCTGCATCTGGAGAGCCTGCTAAAATGGAGTTGTTTATAGATTCTTTAACACCTTCATATGTTAAGTTATCCCAATAGAATTTAACATTGTGTTTTTCTTCTATTTTTTTAACATTTTCGAATCTCATAAAACCAGCTTCAGTACCTGAGTAAGATGGATCATCTTCTACTGAAGTATGGGAACTATCATAATACTGTACCCACCATGTACCGATTTTAATATCTCTTGCTTCATTACTACTTTTATTTGTTGTATCAGGTGTGGTGCTTGATGTACCTTTTGACTCTTCCTGCTTTGTATCTGCTGTATTGGTTACGGGATCCTTAGTATCTCCACATCCTACCAAAGAAAAGGTCAATACCATCGCCAAACCAAGAGCTAAAAATTTTTTTAGATTTTTCATGTTTTATATTATCCTCCCTTTTTATTCAGCATTACCAATTGCTACGCTGTAAACTTCCCAGTCAACCTTGGATTCACATTGTAATGTTACTAATGTATCTATAAATTTATCGCCTAATGCTTCTGCTAATTGTTCATATGTATACTGTACAAAACCATCAGTATATGCACCTAGATTTGCATAATCATTATTCTCATCTGTTCCTACACGTATCCAATCACCTTTTGGATTGCCATCAGATACTGCAACTAACCATACTGGTTCATCTGCTTTATAGGATACATTAATTACAGAACCTGGAACGAAAAGAGCCTTCATTTCGTCTGTTAAATCAACACCTTTTTGAGTCCATGCAGCTTCACTTACTGCAAAGCCTTCCAAAGAAGTTGCTTGTTTTGCAGGTTTGATTGGTTTACCAACAGAGAGTTTATAAATTTCCCAATCAACCTTTGACTCACCTTGAAGTTGAACTAATGTACTTAAGAAATCTTTTCCCAGTGCTTCTTCAAGTAGTTCATAAGTAAATTGAACTTTACCATCAGATACACTTCCTAAACATGCATAATCATTGCCTTCATCTGTTCCCACACGTACCCAATCACCTTTTGGATTGCCGTCTGAAACTGCTACTAACCATACTGGTTCATCTGCCTTGTATTCAATTTCAATGATAGAGCCTGGTACAAACAGAGCTTTCTGCTCATCTGTTAATTCAATACCCTTTTGAGTCCATGCAGCTTCACTTACTTCAAAGCCTTCCACTTCCGCTTTAGCACCTAGGGATACAAAATCACTCTTCTGTCCAATCTTCATACCATATACTTCCCAATCAACCTTTGACTCACATTGTAAATCAGTCAATGTTTCTGTAAAGTTTTTTCCTAAGGAAGCTTCTAACTGCTCATAAGTATATTGAACAACTGTATTATCAGAAGAAACATTTCCTAAACAAAGATAATCATTATTCTCGTCTGTACCTACACGTATCCAGTCACCTTTTGGATTGCCGTCAGATACTGCAACTAACCATACTGGTTCTGTAGCATTATAATTAATTTCAATTACAGCTCCAGGAACCAATGCTTCCTTCATTGCATCTGTAACTTCACCAAGACCCATTTGTGTCCAAGCCGCTTCTTTTGGTGCATATCCTTCGATTTCTACTGCATTATCCACGTAACAAAGATTTATATCTCTGCCTTCGTTAATAAATCCTTTAGGAGCCGCAAATGCAACAGAAGTATCTGCTTTTAATACGTTTCCTGAAGCGTCTAAGAAACGGATGTCATCAATATACAAAGTTGCATTTCCATTTCCTTCATCAATACCATTATCAGTATTCATTGATACCATAATGATATTATCTGCATCAGCAACGAACTCTTCTCCAGCATCGACAGTTGCTACTGCAACTTTTGGATTTTTTCTTTCCATATAAACAGACCATTCATCCGTTACTTCTGTCTGACTCTCTCCACACCAAGATGTAATTTTACCAGAAGATGCACTAAAGTTTCCATTGTCATAAGAAGTTCCCATCAGCATTTCTACACTTGCAATCTTAGCAATGTCTGCTCCCAGTAAACTATTAATGTCAATTGCTAAATAAGGAACTTTTCCGTCCATGTTTTTAACTTGTAGTGCTTTGCTACCATTATAATCCACTATGGACAATTCACATGAATCTGCATTTGCAGGCATGGTATATGGCGCCAAAAAGCCTATATTACCATCTTCAAAGTCTATACTAGCTTCGCCCGCTACAGGTTTTTCCTCACTGGGTTTTTCACCAGTTTCTTGTTTCGTTTCTTGTTTTGATTCTTGTTTTGTTCCTTCTGCAGGCTTTGTTGCTTCTTGATCCTTGTCACCACATGCAGCCATAGACAATGTCATTGTTCCTGCTAGAAGTAGAGCTAAAATTTTTTTTGTTTTCAACTTTTTCAATCCTCCTTTTTTTATTTTTGTGAAAGTTGAATAGAGCTTTTGAGTGTAAAGTTTTTACCCTACAATACCACTTCTCTCCACACCCTCTATAAAGTTTCTCTGTAGCAATACATAGATAATAATAATTGGCAATATAACTAAAATAATGCCGGCATCCAGATATAATTCTTGAATAGTTGTATCAAGAACTTTATCCACATTAGCTATCACAGCTTGCAATGACGCTATTTTCTTACTTATTACTATCTCCTCGCTAATCAGAAATAACCTCGCATAAAATGTATCGTTGAATTGCCATACCAAAGAGAATACAGCTACGGTAATTACTGAAGGCATTGCATTTACTAACATAATTCTGAAATATGTATACCAAACACCTGCACCGTCAACGAAAGCAGCTTCTTCAATCTCTTTAGGTAATCCTCTAAAAAATTGATTGAAGATATAAATATAAAGGCCTGATCTAACGCCACATCCTAAAACAGTCATTAGATACATAGGAACGGGACTTCCCATTAAATTGATTGGACCACCAGTTATCAGTGTCACCAATCCCAAGGGATCAAACTCTTTAAAGGTTAAATAAAGTGGTAACATAATAGTATGAGATGGAATTACAATCATAATAACTACGCAACCAAACAACAGTTTTTTGAATGGGAACTCAAATCTTGCAAAACCATATCCTACCATTGAACATATTAAAATCTGAATTACCATAAGTGATACGGTATAAAGTATATCTCTTGCAATGGTAGGGAAATAATCAAGTCTCAATAAAGCTAACTTATACCGCTCCAAAGTAGGATTATGTGGCAGTACATATACCATTGGGTTGTATGCATCAGCATCAGAAGATATTGAATTTACAAACATACCTATAATCGGAGAAAGTATGACATAACTTACACCAATTAAAATTATAATTCTGCTTAATGAAACCATAAAGTTCTTAATGTCGTTTCCAAAACTTTTCAATGCATCCTTATCATTGAACATATTTTTAGCAAGTTTTATATATTTTGCCATGTGATTCTCCTTTCCTAATTATAGTAGAA
>CAZKGP010000233.1:0-4410 GCA_964552225.1 uncultured Acetatifactor sp. | reverse complement strand
CATTAAAATCTTTCTTATCCTCATTTGCCATATCTGTCACCTCCTAATGCTATTATAGGTTGTTTTAAATATCAATGCAATGAGATGGTTTTAATAAAAAAACCGAGAAAACATTCTCCCCTTTCATTAATGTGGCGCTAGTATCTGATGACGTAACTTTAATATATCCTTTTTCCTCTTCTAGAATCTTTCTAACAATATATAATCCAAGGCCTACTCCTTCTTGCGATTTGTTCTCAGCCCCTCTGTAAAATCGTTGGAATACTTTTGTATATTCTTCCTTCTTAATCTGGATTCCTTTATTTCTGATATTAATTCTTACATATAGTTCATAAGGAATCATTTCAATGGTAATGAGGCTTCCTTCATCGCTATATTTTACTGCATTATCAAGGAGATTAAAGAAAACCTCCTCGGTCCATTTTCTATCAAAGTATGCTGTTAGGTTCTGCTGCCCTTGTAAAAGAATTTCATTGCCATGATTCTTTGCTTTTTCAGCAACTTGATTGATGGCAGGAAGAATGGCAGATAACACGTTATCTGTTTCAGGATGTAGATTAATAATTCCCGTTTCCAATCTAGATATTTTAGAAAATCCTTCACCCAGCCAACTCAATTTATCTGCCTGTAATGTAATATTATTTATAAAGAGCTGTTGCTCCTCTTGAGTCAGATCCTTTTGACTTATGAAGCTGCTGTACAGTTTAATGTTGGTTATAGGTGTATTAATTTGATGTACTAAATTACTGATATTTTCATTGATTTGTTTTCTTAATACAGCTTCCCTATTTTGGTAAGACTGTAGAATATCATATAATTTTCTGATTTGTAATTGAAATTTTCCTAATAGAGAATCTTCATTTGGATTAAACTCTTCTATTGGACGTCCTTCTATAAATCCCTGTATCGTTTCATCCACTAAATTCATAGTGTCATTTACTTGGTTCTTTATATTCATATAAAAAACATAAAGAATTACAATACTTCCTAGTAGCATCAAAGCAAAACACAAGTGTATCCACTTAGGAAAAATAACACTGCATACAAAAAGAATTACACCCCATATTATTTCTGCCCATATGGCGAATTTTATGTTCTTATTATTCTTCATGTTCATCACACCACTTATATCCAATTCCAAAAACAGTAAGTATATACTTAGGATTTTTAGGATTTGGCTCTATTTTCTCCCTAAGTCTCCGAATGTTCACGTTTAAGGTTTTGTCATCCACATAATTTTCAAACTTGTCCCATACTCTGTCAATGATTTGTTCTCTAGTTAACACTTGATTCTTATTCTGAATAAATAATTCCAAGAGCTTTATCTCTGTCACAGTAAGGTTCACTTTTTCATTCTTAATCCATAATTCCTTTTGCTGACTACGATACGTTAAATCTTTAGAATAATAGTTGCCATCCTCTCTTCCATTGGTTCTTTTTAGTACTGCTGCCACACGCTTAATCAATACTGCTATAGAAAATGGTTTCGTTAGATAATCGTCACAGCCAGAATCAAACCCTTCCACAATATCACTTTCTGAATCTCTGGCTGTTAGCAAGATAACAGGTAGATTACTACCATCACGCACCTTTTTCAGAAAGGTTCTCCCATCTCCATCTGGAAGATTAATATCAAGAATGATTAAATCAAAAACTTCATTTAATAGAGAAGAGGCTTCCTTAATGCTGGAAGCCATAGATATACCATACCCCTCCCGCCTTAAGGCGAAAGCAATACCCTCATTCATCATAATATCATCTTCAACTATCAAAATCTTCTTCATCCTATTCAATTTCCCTTAATCTTTGAAAAATAGATTTACTATTTAAAACCTGTGTCAATATTTTAGCGATAATCGCACTAATGGCAAGCATAACCAAGGTAACCCAAATTATCGACTGCACAAATAACATCAAGTTAAACCCAGTAAAGAAATTGGAACCAGCCAGCATATATGCTCCAACACTTCCCAAAGGAATGATTACTAACAATGCATAAACACAGAATTTACCAGCGTTCTTAAGCAGCTCCCAATAAAGTTGTTTCTTCGTCATACCAATTGACTGCATAGTAGCATATTCCTTACGCCTTGCAAATATATCTGCTGTAACAGTATTGATAATATTAGATATTCCAATGATTCCTAATATAACAGCGAAAAAGCTTCCTATAAAAGTATATGTTAATTTATTATTTTCTGCATCTATGCTACTTTGATATCTGGAGTTAGTCATAAGCTGTACATTATGCTCCTGCCTGATTAACTCAGTTACTTGGTTGATTTCATTTTCCGTCATTTCTTCTTTTGTCTCTATCTGAATACTGCCAATCAATTCAGAATAGCCAGAATAAATCTCCTGAAACATGTGATCGGGCATGATAATAGCTGCTGAAGATACATCGCTTGAAGAATAATCATGGGCTCTTTCTATCACTGCTAAAACAGTGACCTCTTTATCGATATAAATTTCTCTATCCGTATCAAAAAAGGATAATGTTAGTTTATCTCCCGCAGTAATCCTATCTTCCTCTTTTGTTGTAGAAGTAATGTTATTATATTGCTTGAAATATTCATACTCTTCCTCCTGATACACAATATAGTCACCTGAGGAATATTTCTCTTTATCTATCTCCCCGCTTATAATAATATAATTAGCCATTTCTGTATCCCACCTATCTTGGTGCATGCCAAAAATAGGGAACGCTAGATTTCCTCTTTCATTTAGTTTAACGGAAACGTTTTCACCAAGCTCTTTCTGATAATATTCATATAGCTTTCCTTCAGGTTTCACTTCTCCCGTTGAATCTTCATAAAGAAAATCGCCTAGCTTGTTGTTGCTTGTTCTTGCCATGTAAATAAGGTCTACCTTTTCAACAAAAGGAAGCTTCTTTATACTTTGTGGCAGAGCGTCAGATATAGGGGTATATGATTCATCTATTGCCCACATGGATGCCTTATGGGTAATTTGATAATCATTTTGATTATAACGGTCAATATAAACATCTGTTTGAAAACCGATTACTACATTCATTACAATTAAAAAAATACTTCCGCTTAATGCTAATGAAATAATAGTGAAAATATTTTTCTTTTTCGGAGCCACATATTTAGCAGCTGCAACAGAAGAAATATTAGCTGCCATTGCAAAGGGCTTTCTTGCACTGATTTTGACAGTAATATAAGTAAAAAACACTGCCAACAAAGCAATTATTAAAAAGGGTGGGGATTTATAATATACACTAAATATAGTCATTCCTACCACTCTAGGACCAATCAAACAACCAATCCCATACCCTATTATAACACCAACTGTAATACCTATGATAGACATTCTTCTCATTTGGAGATTTAGGATTTGTTTTAATTGCTTTTTAGTTGTTCCTATGGTCTTCATCATTCCATACCACCGTATATCTGAGGATATAGAAATATAAAATACATTGTAAATCAAGAAATATCCGCTACACATAAGTAGAAATAAAAAAAACAATAGTGGCAACACGACTATAATACTGTCTCTGAATCCTATCATACTATTTTTTCCTGCACTTGAAAGACTTCCTCCGACTTTATTACACAAATCTCCTATTTTCCACTCAATATCCGACTTTAACAAAAAAGGATTAATATTATTAAGCTTTACATAAATAATATGATTATCTTGATTTAATTCCGGATTACATTCCAGTGCAAACCCTGGTGCAGTATAAATTTCTTCATATATGCTGCTAATCTGATATAGAGGATTCTTATAGATACCACATATTTTCATTGGTATCTCTTGTTCCACATTCAGCCCCTCTTGCAATATTACCACCTTAAGGGGAAATTCCTTACCAATAGGCGAATCCAAGTCTATATTATTTAACATAGTATCAGAAATCATAATTTCTGATGTAGATTGGGGATAGGTTCCTTCAGACAAGATTATGTGGTTATCCCTATAAAAATTATCATCTGGTGCAAATAGTCTGGTATCAATTCCTCCAAATTCATAGTTATGAAGTCCAGCAGTAGAGCACAATTCTACATAATCAGCCCACTCTACCTCTTCCTGCATAAGTACCTTTTCGTATAGATCCTTGTCTCCCGCTATACTACCATGAGCCTCTGGACCAGGTGTCTGCTCCATCCCATTATCTACAGTAGAGATAAAACTAACTCCGGCTGTCAGCATAGCAGTAATTAGTATAGATGTTAAGGCAATTGCCATTATGGTTATGTAATTTTTAAGTTTATGATTTCTATATTGTTCCCACGCCACTTCTTTTATAATATCTTTATTATTATTTTCAAACATTTAACTCACACTCACAATCTTACCATCTTCAATATGCAGTATCCTATCTGCTAATTGAGCGATTTCCTCATTATGGGTAATCATAATTATGGTCTGATTAAACTCCTT
>CAZKGP010000232.1:0-4411 GCA_964552225.1 uncultured Acetatifactor sp. | reverse complement strand
AGAAATACCTTAAATTCATCAATCGGCATTGGTTTGGCATAATAGTATCCTTGTACCATATCACAATTAGCGTTCCTAAGCATCTCCACCTGCTCCACAGTCTCAACACCCTCTGCAATCACCTTAAACCCTAAGTGCTTTAGCATAGAAATAATATGTTTAATTACCGTTGGAGAATTGGAGTTGGGGGATGTGTCTAATAAAAATTGCCTATCCATTTTAATAATATCCGCATTCACTCTTGATAAAATATTTAAAGAGGAATAACCGCTTCCAAAATCATCAATTGAAATGGGAATATTATTTTCCCGTAATCTTGCTGTATTGGCATCAAGCTTGGTTAAGTCTGAAAGGAATACGGATTCTGTTATTTCCACTTCTATCATTTCAGAAGGCATATTATTATCTTCTAATCGACTAATTATATTTGGTATAAAATCATCAAATTCATTATGGCGACGAGAAAAGTTAACAGATATAGGAACCACCCTTTCCCCTTTTTCCATTCCCTCTCTTAAGTAGGTTAAAACTTGATCTAATACGCAAAAATCAATTTTTGTAATAAAACCATTGTTTTCAAAAATGTCAATAAACTGGTCTGGCATAAATCTAGTTCCATCTGGTCTTATCCAGCGCACCAAAGCTTCCGCTCCAACTATTTTATTTGTTTCCAATGATATCTTAGGTTGAAAATAAGCAACAAATTCTTCGTTGTTATATGCTGTAACCATATTAGCAAGGATTTCTTTATAACTCTCAATTTGTACACGAATCTCTTCATTATATTCAATAATGGAAGTAACAACCTTTTGCTCTTTGACCTTTTTTCTTGCCTCATTGGCACAGTCAACCATAGTTGAAACAGCAGGTTCTTCCCCTGTTACTTGATAAATACCTCCAGCAATAACTATATTACATTGCTTATATTTTTCATTTATAATATTACAAAAATGTTCTGCAAATTCTCTAATATATTGTTTAGCAAACTTCTTCGATTCAAATTTCATAAATCCCACAAAATGATCTGAATTAATTCTTGAAAATATGATTCCATATTCGTCATTTTCTTTTATCGTATCCGCTAATGTCTGTAATACACTATCACCCTCACCATATCCATATACTTCATTTAGATATTGGAAATTGGAAAAGTCAAAATATACACAATAAAGATTGTTATATCCGTATTCACTTATATAATTCTCCATCTTCTGTATCAGACTATGATATTGTGGCAAACCAGTTAGGGAATCAAAATTAAGCTTTCTATCCATTTCATTTTGATGTGCCTCTTTTATTTTAAGCTGTCGAAAATGATGAAATATCATATTAGATATCTTAACTAACGTGTCTTTTTCTTCATCCCAATTGTTATCATCCTTTCTAGCTGCAAATAGAATACTGCCTTGATAATCTTTGACCTCTTTAGACGCTACGAGTAAAACAGAATACATAGCTTCTATTGACCGTTCATATGGCCGTTTTTCCACAAAAGTTATAATACCATGTGGGTCAGTTACTTGAAGGATTTGTTCCCAGCCAAAAGACTCTTGTTCCATTAGCCTCATAGTATTAGTACTGTCTTCTTCTCTACGCCATTGATATAGAATCTCACTCTTTCCAGATTCATTATCTAAATATACAACATCATCTAGTGAAAAGAATCGGCATGTTCTATCACAAATCATTTTAAGGGCAATTATATCAACTGGAACATTTTCCAATAATTCCATACATAGGGTAAGCAAGTCCTCTTTATTGCGAACTAATGCTTCTACTCGTACATAATCATCTGTCTTTTGTCTACCTGTCAAATAATATTCTCGTGGCGGGCTTATATTATCATCAATTTCTGTTATGGTAAACGTTGCCTTTCCACTATTTTTCGCTATATAGAGTGCACTATCTGCCCATTTAAAGAGTGTATCGTATTCCCTATCTTTATTATCCACATATACTACACCCAAACTACATGATACATTAAAGTCTAACATATCGTATTTATATGTATTGGTCATATACGCATTTAATATGGTTAGTTTCTCCGATAATACCTCTCTATCTATATCAGGAATGTAGACAATAAACTCATCTCCTCCGATTCTGCCTAAAATAGCACTTGGAAATAGAGTTTGAAGCTCATCTGCAAAAGAACAAATTACTGCGTCTCCAAATAAATGTCAGTTTAAATCATTAATACGTTTAAAGTCATCAATGTCACATATAATTAAAAATGCACTTTTTTCCTCTTGCCACTCATTTAATTGTTCAATAATCTTATGCTTAACAGTTTCTTGATTGAATAAACCAGTTAATGAATCTCTTTCTGATTTATTTTTTAGTTTAATCTCTCTTGTTTTCTGTTCATCAATATCACGAATCTTCCCTAATACTGTTCTAGGTGTTCCGTCAACATCATATATGGTTTTACCTGCTATTTCTACCCATCGGAACGTATTTTTATCACTAAGATGCTTGGTTTCTACAGTAAATTCCTTTTGTCCGCTTTGAAGTATATTATATAAATTAATACCTTCTTCTTTGTTTTCATAAAGAGTTTCCTGAGCCGCATTAGCAAAGTTTTCTAATACATCATAATAATCAATCTTATTATCCATCACTTTATAATATTGAATACTATCCTCCATAATATTGTATTCAAACATTGCATCATTGGACAATTCTAAGACAGCGCTTAATTTCTGTCGTTGATCCTCTAGTTCCATGATATTCTTCTTAAATGTGTCAATATCATTAATCACAAATTGAATTACAATACTGCTAGCATATCTGTGGATTACCTCTGATTGTACTTCCACCCATATTATTTTGCCATCTTTTTTATTTAAACGATACTCTCTTTTATGCTTATTGATGCCATCAAATAGCATTTGGCAAATTTTTTTAATACCTTGTACTTCTAAAGGTCGCAAAGAAAATTCTATATCATTATAATAATTAATAATATGATTAAAGTCTTCTTCTTGATAACCACTAATCTCCTCCAATTTTTTAGATACATATTCTATTTCTATATTTTGACCATCATATTTTATCCGCATAATGCCTGCATTAATATTGTCCAGCAAAGAATTTAATAATGTTTGGGTGTTTTTGATAGGAGTTATGTCTGTAATAACACATTGTAGATATGGTTTGTCACCAATATTATCAACTACATATCCTTGCATTAACCGCCATTCTCTTACCGTTTCAACATTTGTACGGTACTCTACTTGCAGTAATTTCTTATCTTCTATTCTTTCTTCAATTACTTCTTTTACTCTATCCCAATCTTCTTTATAAATATTTTTCTCATAACGATTGCGTTTCTCTTTGTAGAACTGTTCCTTCGTTGTATGCATCAAGCGGTAAAGAGCATCGTTGCAATACTCAACAACAAGACTATCTTCATAGGAAAACTTAACAACTGCGCCTGGAATACTATTGTTTAACATTTGAAGTTCTTGTTTCGCAGCCTCTAGGCGTTTCGTCACATCAAACATAATAATAAGAACACCATCAAAAACATCATTCTGTGTAACATAAGGGCACAGTCTAAACATCCATATAATACCATCTTTTACAATTTCTCGTTCTATACATGTCCTATCCCTACGACATATCTCTACATCCTTCTCTAAATCTTTATATTCATCCATAAAGCGTACGTGATAAATAGGCCTACCTATGTCTGATGGCAGAAGATTTGAGTACTGAGTCATAATTGGAGTTATTTTTCTTATATAAAATTCGTTATCCAAAAACAAAGCACCAACCTCTGCATTCATTAAAAGGTTGTCAAAGTCAGCATTTTCCTTTGTTAACTCACTTATTTTTTCTTGGTAATCATTATTTACACTATAAAGTTCTTCATTAACAGACTGCAATTCTTCATTTATAGATTGCAATTTTTCATTAGAACGTACTTTATTTTCATGAGACCATTCAAGTTCCTCATTTTTAATTCCCAACTCTTCAATAAAACTTTGTATCAGCTTACTAGTTTCTTGCAATGAATTCACAAGAAATTCTGTATTTTCCTCTTGTAATGCATTTCCTTCACTAGGAAGATGTGACTGTGACTCTTTTTTTAATAAACCGATTACCTTTTCCACAATTTCAACTTCATTTTGTATCCCATTTTCATAGGCTTTCATTTTATTAGAGTACTCTTTATTATCTAATGTCAGAGAATCTTTTTTCATGGCTTGATATACTTGTTGTTCTGCGTTTATATTTTTGCTAAAGATATAAGCCTTTTGATCTATCGTATTAAAAGCATATCCCGTATTTCCTAGCTGTTCGCTACTTCCCAAGAAAAGGATGCCTTCAGGATTCAATATTTTATAAATACCTCAATTGTAAATCAAGATGCAACCCCTTTGATTCCAACTGAGCGTCTAAACTA
>CAZKGP010000231.1:2773-4420 GCA_964552225.1 uncultured Acetatifactor sp. | reverse complement strand
TACCCAATCAACATGAGCCTATGCGTGCTCAGATTGAAAAAGCATTACCAAAGCTTCAAACGAAATAATAAACAACATTTATATGCACAAGAAAAATATACAAACAGCAGGCAAATCTTTAAAAGAAGCCGAAAAGGCGTTAATTATGATACATGGTCGTGGAGCAGATGCCCGCGATATCCTAAGTCTTGCTTCACATTTAAATGTGTCTGAATATGCCTTACTTGCCCCTGAGGCTACAAACAACACTTGGTATCCCTATTCGTTTATGGCTAAATCTGAGCAAAATGAGCCTTGGCTTTCTTCTGCTCTTGATTTAGTGAAAGAAATGGTGGATGAAGTAACGAAACATGCTATCACTGCGGAAAATATTTATTTTCTGGGCTTTTCGCAAGGAGCTTGTTTGGCATTGGAATTTACTACTCGTCATGCTGAGAAATTTGGAGGTATTGTGGCATTAACTGGTGGTCTTATTGGTGAAAAAATAAACCTAGAGAATTATTCTGGCAGTTTTAATGGAACTCCCATCTTTTTAGGAACTGGAAATCCCGATCCACATATCCCGATTGAACGTGTAAATGAAAGTGCCAGCATCCTAGAAAAAATGGATGCAAAAGTACACCTTAAGGTATATGAAGGTCGCCCCCATACCGTCTCTCAAGATGAGATAGAAGAAGCAAATCGAATTATTTTTAAATAATTAAACAAAGAGAAAATTGATGAAATAATAAACCTGCCTTTCGAGAGAAGCTAGAAGAAGTACTAAAGCTAATGTGTAATTGTGAGCTTTGGCAAGTTGGATTGAAAGAACGCAAGTAAAGGACCATCAGATTATGGATTTATTAGACAAAATACATCAAGCAAGAGAGCGAATAAAAGACGTTGCGATACATACCTCATTAATGAAAAATGAAAACTTGAGCCAGGAATTCTCGGCTCAAGTTTATTTGAAACGTGAAGATTTACAACCTGTTCGCTCCTATAAATTAAGAGGTGCTTACAACAAAATCGTATCGCTTTCTGATGAGGAAAAATTAAGAGGAGTGGTTTGTGCAAGCGCAGGCAATCATGCGCAAGGTGTTGCCTATACCTGTAATAAACTAAACATCAAGGTTACGATATTTATGCCCGTGACAACATCTCCACAAAAAACAAAGCAAGTCAAGCTTTTTGGAAAAGATAAAGTACAGATAGTTTTAAAAGGGGACACCTTTGATGAAGCATACGAAGAAGCTATCCGATTTTGCAACGAAGTTGAAGCTGTTTTTATTCATCCCTTTGATGATGAGGAAGTAATTGCTGGACAAGGAACAATTGGTTTAGAACTTTTAGAAGACAATATCACTCCAATTGATTATTTATTTGTTCCAATTGGCGGTGGAGGTTTAGCAGCTGGTATTATCACCGTATTCAAACAATTGAGTCCGCACACCAAAGTTATTGGAGTTGAACCTGCTGGAGCTGCATCAATGAAAACTTCTATCGAAAAAGGGGCGAATACAACCTTGGAGCATATTGATAATTTTGTTGATGGGGCTGCGGTGAAGCGAGTGGGAGATCACACTTTTGAAATTTGTAAATCTAATCTTGAGGATATTGTTCTTGTTCCTGAAGGAAAGGTTTGCACAACGATATTGCGCATGTATA
>CAZKGP010000231.1:349-2673 GCA_964552225.1 uncultured Acetatifactor sp. | reverse complement strand
GATATTGTTCTTGTTCCTGAAGGAAAGGTTTGCACAACGATATTGCGCATGTATAATGAAGAAGCTATTGTGGTTGAACCTGCAGGTGCATTAACAATTGCTGCACTTCATTTCTACAAAGAGCATATTAAAGACAAAAATGTTG
Organism: uncultured Acetatifactor sp.; assembly: GCA_964552225.1. Taxonomy (GTDB): domain Bacteria; phylum Bacillota; class Clostridia; order Lachnospirales; family Lachnospiraceae; genus Acetatifactor. Next base: position 2,528 of record CAZKGP010000231.1, on the reverse strand, counting down.
TATGTATTGTGAGCGGTAGCAACAACGACATTATACGAATGCAAGAAATAAAAGAGCGGTCTTTGTTATACGAAGGATTAAAACATTATTTTCTGGTGCAATTTCCTCAGCGACCAGGTGCTCTTAAAGAATTTGCAAGTGAAATTTTAGGTCCCACTGATGATATTGTGTTTTTTCAATATTCTAAAAAGAACAACCGAGAAAGTGGTCCTGCAGTAGTAGGAATCGAGTTGAAAGACCCTAATGATTTGTTTAGAATAGAGGAGCAATTAAAACAAAGAAGATTCACTTATGAATACTTAAATGAAAAGGTGGATTTGTTCACAATGCTTATTTCTTAGTTAAGATAATTTTTAAACAAGATGAAACTTATCACTATTCTATATTAATGCAATGTGGAACAAGTTTTTTATGCTTGTTCCACATCATTAGGGAGATTCTTTACTCTAAAACTGTCTTATAAAAGTATTTTTTTTATGTCCCTAATATTCTTATTTTCACGTTAATAACTTAAAGAGGTTTTCTTCCTTGAATAATTCTGATAATAATTGCAATTACTGCAATCACCAGTAGAATGTGAATAAGACCACCGGCACTATACCCAACAAATCCAATAAGCCACCCAATAATTAATATCACAGCGATGTAGTAAAGTAAATTTCCCATAATTTTTTGTTTTTAATTAATGATTATATGTGCTTATAAATTAACGTAATAATAAAAGTGTAACAATCAACTCTGAAGCTTGGTTTATAATTTTTTCAATAATTTACATTATCCAATATTTTTTTATCGTCAGTCAGAATTGAACTCGTTCTTTTACTGTGTTTATAATGAAGAGTATATGTTGTATTTACTTTTATATAAAGCTTAATATTTTTCTGAAAAAAGAAGTAAATTATATATGTACTTTTAAATCTTCAATGGTGTAATTTTGTATCTTTACTGTTAAGCATTTTATAATTACATGCAACTTAAAAACACTTGATTGTTGAGTTTATGTTCAAAACAATCAAATATCGATAATTGGTTTTTTTATCCTTCGCCTTTAAAAGAAAAAGATCCATATTGTTACCACGCTGACTATATTCCTCTTTAGATAATTATAAAAAGTGGAGAAAAAAGGATTATATGATGGGGTAGTTTCGTTATATAAATTAAACATGAAGAAAATGATACACCACACTGAAATATCTGATGCTAAACTCAAAATTAAATTAAAAAACCAAACAATCCGTTTTGGTGGAAACAAAGAAGATAAGATTTATGGAACTCTTTCTTGTGCTTTGGGAAAGAGATTAAATAGAGAAAATAGGGTGTTTTTCACCTCTGAACTAGAAGCCCAACAAGAAAACTATCGTCCTTGTGGACATTGCATGAGAAAGAAATACAAAACGTGGAAAGATGGACTTATTTAATTTTCCTATAGAGAAACACAAAAACTGGTTGCCTTACGATGGAGTTATCAATTACTACGGACAATTGTGGACACAAGAGCAAGCCGATTTTTATCTAAACAAGTTATTGAAAACCATTGAATGGCGTAGTGACGAAGTCTTTATGTTCGGCAAAAAAATAACGACAAAAAGAAAGGTAGCTTGGTATGGAGAAAAACCATTTAAATACACATACTCCAATACAACAAAGCAAGCTTTGCCTTGGACAAAAGAACTATTGCAATTAAAAACGACTATCGAAAAAGAGTCGAGTGAAACTTTTAACTCTTGTTTGCTCAACCTATATCATAGTGGCGATGAAGGAATGGGGTGGCATAGCGATGACGAGGCAGACTTAAAAGAAGATGGAGCAATCGCTTCAATTAGTTTTGGAGCTAAAAGAAAATTTGTGCTTAAACACAAAGAGAGTAAAGAGAAAGTAGAATTCTACTTAGAACACGGAAGTTTATTGATTATGAAAGATATCACACAGAGATGTTGGTTGCACACCCTTCCAAAAAGCAGGAAAATTACTACACTTAGAATTAATCTAACATTCAGGACTATTGTGAAATAAAAATATAGTTGGAATGGATAGCTCGATGGTTCTTAACTTTTAAAAATTTCAAAAGACCGAAAGGAATAGGGCTTATTCTAATAAAAAAGGAGTTTAAAAAGATAATTAACTCTTAACGTGAGTTCGGGATAAGATTATCCCCAAATACTTAATTGGTTTGATTTTT
>CAZKGP010000231.1:0-339 GCA_964552225.1 uncultured Acetatifactor sp. | reverse complement strand
AAGACCTCTATATCACAACTTTTTTTGAAGCTTTTTTTATCCCGAACTCACGTTCTTAATTATATTGTAAAGAATTTCTTTTTCTTTTTGTATCTTTGTAAGGAGAGGGTTAAATGCAATTTTAATTAAAGAAAGTTCAAACAGTTTTTTACACATAATTTTCACAAACTTTTAAAAATGTATTTCATATGGACATGAAAAAAGATGAAATGGATAAAAGAAATCCAATGGATAAGAATAAATTGGGTGATCCAATTCCAAGTAGAAATCAGAACAAAGGAATGCATCCTAAAATAACGACAGCAGCAGGAGCTCCAGTAACAGACAATCAAGACACCA
>CAZKGP010000230.1:0-4423 GCA_964552225.1 uncultured Acetatifactor sp. | reverse complement strand
GTATGGGAATTGAATCTGCACATAATAATCATATTATTCATAGAGATATTAAACCACAAAATATTATTATCTCTAAGGATGGTAAAGTAAAAGTAACTGATTTTGGTATTGCCAAAGCGGCAACTAGTAATACCATTACTTCAAATGTTATGGGGTCAGTTCACTATACGTCACCAGAGCAGGCTCGAGGAGGATATAGTGATGAGAAAAGCGATATTTACTCATTAGGTATTACCTTATTTGAGATGTTGACAGGAAGAGTTCCATTTAATGGTGAGACAACAGTAGCAATTGCAATTAAACATATTCAAGAAGAACTACCCTCCCCTAAGGAGTTCGTACCAGAAATTCCAGCTAGTGTAGAGGGGATTGTTGTAAAGTGTTGTAAGAAATCTCCAGATAGAAGATATCAGTGCATAGAGGATGTGATTGTGGATTTGAAACAATCGTTAATGAACCCTCATGATGATTTTGTTGTTCAAACAGACATGGATGCAGAGAGTAATACTCGTGTTCTTTCTGATGATATGACTCAGATAAAAAGACAGTCTGTTGCCTATGAATACATGGAACCTGAAGCGGAAGAACCAATGCGTTTAAGGCGGGACACAGAGGATTTTTATGAAAGTGATATGGAGGACGGACTGGAGGAAGAAGAGTATTATGATTACGATCCTAAGGTAGAGCGTATTACTACTGTTTTAGCTATTGGCGCAGGAGTCATTATTTGTATTATTATAATATTCTTGCTAACCAAAGTGTTCGGTCTTTTTGGCAGTGAAAGTAATGATAATCCAGATACACCAATTGTTTCAACACAAGAAAGTAGCTCAATTGTTGAGACAGATTCACAAGAAAACTCAGAAGAGAAAAAGGTTAAAATGATAGATGTTATTGGATGGGATATTGAAGATGCCAAAAAAGCTCTTGTTAAAATTGGTATCAATCCAATAACGGATTATAAAGAAACAAATGAATATGATGAAGGCGTAGTTATTACTGCAGACTTAGAAGTAGGTGATGAAGTTTCGGTAAATACTAAGGTAACATTAACCGTTAGCGCTGGAGTTGAAAGTGTTTTATTGCCGAATGCAGTAGGTGCAACCTTTGAAAATGCATCAGCAGCTCTTGGCGATGCTGGTTTTAAAGTAGATAAAGTAGAAAGTTTTTCCAATGATGTAGAAAAAGGTGTTGTAATATCACAGAACCCAGAAAGTGGAACGACAGCTCCTGTTGGAAGCTCTGTTACAGTTACAGTAAGTATTGGACCTGAGGATAATAGAATAAAAGTGCCAAATGTGATTGGACTTAGCGAAGAAGATGGAACTTTTAAATTAATAGAAGCAGGAATTAGTGTAGCAAGTGTTTCACACGTATATCATTCGGAGATTGCAGAGGGAAAGATTTGTTATCAAAGCTATTCTCAGGGAAGTTATATTGATCATGGTATTGGTATAACGATTCATATTAGTCTTGGGCAGGAAGATATCACGTACAAATACAATGGCTTTATTAATGCACCAACAGCTCAGGAAGCACCAGATTATGTTGCTGGAACTGAAGTGAAATTAACATTAGTTACAGATAATGGCAAAGAACTGCTTAACACCAAAACAAGTTCTTTTCCACAAGCTGCTAACTTTCATGGAATTACCGCAGCCGGAGGAACTCTTAATTTTACGTACAAGATAACAACGCAAGGCACAACTAGTACAAATCCTGATACGGGAGAAGTAGTTACTACTCCAGGTTCTACAGAAGAAAAAGAATTTACGAGAAGAGTAGAATTTATTAAAGAGCAGTAGTAGGATAAGCACGGGGGCTTTAAATGAAGGGCAAGATTATAAAAGGAATTGCTGGTTTCTATTATGTTCATGTTGCCGATGAGGGCATTTATGAATGTAAAGCCAAAGGTATATTTCGTAAAGATAATAGAAAACCATTAGTTGGTGATGATGTTCATTTAGATGTGATAGATCAAAATGCTATGATTGGGAATGTATGTGAAATACTTCCTAGACATAGTGAATTAATTCGCCCAGCTGTTGCAAATGTGGATCAGGGGATAATTATTTTTTCCATTACCCAGCCACAACCTAATTTTAATTTGCTAGATCGTTTTTTAATTATGATGCAACAACAAAATCTTCCTTGTATTATTTGCTTTAATAAGCTTGATATAGATGATGCTCAAGATGCCGAGAAATATAAACGTATCTATGAAAATTGTGGGTACCAGACTCTTTTGGCGAGTGCAGTCAATAAAGAGGGAGTGGAAGAACTAAAGCATTCTCTATTAGGAAAAACATCAACGGTAGCAGGTCCTAGTGGTGTAGGTAAATCTTCCCTTATTAATTGTTTGCAGTCTGATGTTAAAATGGAAATAGGCAAAATCAGTCACAAAATACAACGTGGGAAACATACCACAAGACATACCGAATTAATTGCAATTACAGAAGATACCTATATCTTAGATACACCAGGTTTTAGTTCATTAGGTATATTCGATTTGGAAAAAGAAGAATTATCTCAATTTTATCCAGAATTTGAAACTTATGAAGCGGCTTGCAAGTTCGGAGGATGCTCTCACATTAATGAACCTGTGTGTGGTATTAAAGATGCCTTGAAAGAGGACAAGATAAGTTCAGTTCGATATGGCAATTATGTTCAGCTATATAAAGAAATACAAGATAAAAAGAAATATTAATATACTTTATTATGACTGCTTCTTACACATTGGTTGGATGAAAGTAACACGGTTTTCTCACCTGAGTATGTTAGCAGTCCACTTCTCTAAGCATTCCGATGTGCCCCTAAACAATGAAAGCATGTGCAGCAAAGGCTTTCATGCTTTCAAAAACTGTTTAGGGTCTCATCTCCATAGAACAGAGGACTGCTAACATACTCAGGTGAGAAAACCTAGATTCTTCCATATTCCAGTTTCAAACTTGTGCCCTTTATGACTGGCTGAGACCTTGATACTTTCATTCAACCAATGTGTAAGAAGCAGTCATATCCGTTCCGATAAGCCCCGTTTTTTGTCGAGCGGGAGCGGGGGCTCGTTGGAATGGTTATGACTGCTTCGCATCATTCGATGATTGGCAGTGGTTTGAAGAGTAACCTCGCATCATTCGATAAGCCAGATGGAATGGATTATTGTCTCGACAATACGGCTTCTATATGGTAAAATTGTGTGATGTATTTTTAGGCAATAAAGGCATAAAGGAGATATAGAATAAATGAAACTAGGAATCGTTGGCTTACCAAACGTTGGTAAGAGTACGTTATTTAATTCGTTAACAAAGGCTGGAGCAGAATCAGCAAATTATCCATTCTGTACCATTGACCCTAATATAGGCATTGTTACAGTTCCAGATGAAAGATTAAAGGTATTAATGGATATTTATAATTCTAAAAGAATTGTCCCTGCTGCAATTGAATTTGTCGACATTGCAGGATTGGTTAAGGGAGCGTCTAAGGGAGAAGGCTTGGGTAATCAATTTCTCAGCAATATTCGTGAAGTGGATGCTATTGTTCACGTGGTACGTTGTTTTGAAGATACTAATGTGGTTCATGTAGATGGAAGTGTTGATCCTTTGCGTGACATTGAAACCATTAATCTTGAGCTGATTTTCTCAGATTTGGAAATTTTAGAGAGAAGAATTGCAAAAGTAGGTAAAGGCGCGAGGATGGACAAGACTCTTGCTAAAGAATTAAATCTTTTGGAGCGACTTAAGGAGCAATTAGAAGCTGGTAAAATGGCTAAGGGAATAGATATAGAGGATGAGGAAGATATAGCATTATTAAAATCATTCAATTTACTTACCTACAAGCCAGTTATATATGCGGCTAATGTTGCAGAGGACGACTTGTCTGATGACGGGGCAAGTAATAAATATGTAAATACAGTGAGAGAATTTGCAGGTCAGGATGATAGTGAAGTATTTGTAATTTGCGCTCAAATAGAGCAAGAAATTGCAGAGCTTGATGATGATGAGCGAATGATGTTCTTAGAGGACTTAGGGTTAAGTGAATCGGGCTTGGAAAAGTTAATTAAGGCTAGTTATCAATTACTTGGTTTGATGAGCTTTTTAACAGCAGGTGAGCAGGAAATTCGTGCATGGACAATCCCAATTGGCACAAAGGCACCTCAAGCAGCTGGTAAAATCCATTCTGATATAGAAAGAGGATTTATTAAGGCAGAAGTCGTTAATTATAGTGATTTGGTAGAACAAGGATCTTTGCTTGCAGCCAAAGAAAAAGGCTTGGTAGGAATAGAAGGAAAAGAATACATAGTCAAAGATGGTGATGTTATTCTTTTTAGATTTAATGTATAAGTCAATCTAATTCAAGAAGGAGCATCTATGCTATGCAAAGTGTAATGAATGTAAAAGATATTGCATTTCCCCACTTGGGAATTTAT
>CAZKGP010000229.1:0-4451 GCA_964552225.1 uncultured Acetatifactor sp. | reverse complement strand
TTGATGATTTTGGAACGGGATTTTCATCACTAGCTTATTTACAAAAACTTCCAATAGATACTTTGAAAATAGATAAATCTTTTATTGACTCTGCAGTAGTAGATTCTACAACTAGAATTATTACAGAATCAATTGTTGAAATGGTCAAACAGTTAGGATGTGAGACTGTGGCTGAAGGTGTTGAGGAAGATCAACAATTTAAATATTTACAAGATATAGGCTGTAATGTAGTGCAAGGATTTTTTCTTGGTAAACCACAATCATCTCAAGATATTGAATCTATATTACAATCAATCGTGTAAAAACGGCAAGTAAGGAAAAATTAGTGGGAAAAAAATTATTTATAGCAGAAAAACCTAGCGTTGCTAGGGAATTTGCAAAAGCATTAAAAATAAACACACAATCAAAGGATGGATATTTGGAATCAGCAGAGGTGGTTATCACTTGGTGTGTTGGTCACCTTGTTACAATGAGTTATCCAGAAGCCTATGATGCTCGATATAAACGTTGGAGTTTTGATACCATACCATTTATTCCAAAAGATTTTAAATATGAGGTTATTGATAATGTTAAAAAGCAATTTAACATTGTTAGTGGCCTTTTAAATCGTGAGGACATAACCACAATTTATGTGTGTACTGACTCTGGACGTGAGGGTGAATATATCTATCGCTTGGTGGAACAGATGGCTAACGTGCCTCCTAAGGAGCGACGAAGAGTTTGGATTGATTCTCAAACTGAGGAAGAAATACTAAGAGGAATTCGGGAAGCTAAAAACCTAACGGAGTATGATGCATTAAGCGATGCCGCATACTTAAGGGCAAAAGAAGACTATTTAATGGGTATTAATTTTTCAAGAGTGCTTACACTAAAGTATGGAAGAACAATAAAGGATTATTTGAAACGTGATCGAGTTGTTATTTCAGTGGGACGTGTAATGACTTGTGTTCTTGGAATGATAGTCAAAAGAGAGCGAGAAATTCGTTCCTTTGTAAAAACACCATTTTATCGTGTTCTTGGCAATTTTAATTTACAAGAGAAGCCATTAGTTGGAGAATGGAAGGCAGTAGAAGGTTCTAAATATTATGCCTCTCCATTGTTGTACAAAGAAAATGGTTTTCAGGCAAAAGAAACTGCAGAAGAATTAATAGAATATTTGCAGACACCACCAGTGGAAACACCCATTATTGAAAAAGTTGAGCGCAAAAAAGAAAATAAAAATGCACCTTTATTATATAATCTTGCAGAATTACAGAATGATTGCTCTAAAATTTTTAAGATTAGTCCTGATGAAACATTGCGTATTGTGCAAGAACTTTATGAGAAAAAGATGGTTACATACCCTCGAACAGACGCACGTGTGCTGTCAACAGCAGTAACAAAAGAAATAAAGAAGAATCTATCTGGATTATGTAATTATCCAATTGTAAGTGAATTTGCTAATGATATTATTAAAAATGAGCGATTTAAAGGTCTTGAAAAAACTAGATATGTAAACGATAAGCAAATTACAGACCATTATGCTATTGTTCCAACAGGGCAAGGTCTTAATAATATGGCGTCTTTATCACCAACATCAGCCAAAATATATGAAGTGATAACTCGGAGATTTTTAAGTATATTTTATCCGCCTGCAATTTATCAAAAAATGACACTTACCATATTGGTTCAAGGAGAAAGATTTTTTGTTAATTTTAAGTTCTTACTAGATGAAGGTTATTTAAAAGTTACACCCCTTTCTTTTTCTAAAAATGCTCAAAAAGAGAAAATAGAAAAGCAAAATAAAGAGAATGCAGATAGAGAAGAAGAGGAAACTGAAGCAGAAACTGACGATAAATATGATGATGATTTTATGGAATTACTTAAAAAACTTAAAAAAGGTGATTCTATCTCAATTGATTCCTATGAAATAAAAGAAGGCGAAACATCCCCACCTAAACGTTATAGTTCTGGTAGCATTATTTTGGCTATGGAAAATGCGGGACAGCTGATTGAAGATGAAGAATTGAGAGCACAGATAAAGGGAAGCGGAATCGGAACAAGTGCTACAAGGGCAGAAATATTAAAGAAGCTTGTTCATATAGAATATTTGTCGTTAAACAAAAAGACCCAGATATTAACCCCAACCTTAATGGGAGAAATGATATTTGACGTAGTTAATAATTCTCTACGTCCACTGTTAGACCCTGCGTTAACTGCAAGCTGGGAAAAAGGACTGACAATGGTGGCAGAAGGTACAATTACCTCTGATGAGTATATGGTTAAACTAGATGACTTTGTATCAAGACGAACAAATATTGTGAAACAAATGAATAATCAAAATGCTTTTTATTCACAATTTCGAGAAGTAGAATTAAATTATAAGAAATAATGTTTGCTAAAGCGGACGTATGGGAGTTAATGTGAAACATAAATTTTTCACATGCAACTTTGTGCCTGCGCCCCAAAGTTTGCAGGTAATGGAAAGGTATGGTTATTATTATGGATATTAGTAATGAATTTAAGATAGTAGAAATGTATGATTTAAATGAAACAATTGCCAAAGATATTTTTACGGATTTAACATACCCTTGGGAAGCGTTGTCAAAGATTCATGATTTTATTATTCAATTAGGGAAACAATTACCTAAAGAATTATATGAAGAAGTTGAGGAGAATATTTGGATTGCAAAAAGCGCCACCGTTGCACCTACAGCTAGTATAAACGGTCCTCTTATTATAGATGAAGAGGCAGAGATAAGACATTGTGCTTATATTCGTGGAAATGCAATTGTAGGAAAAGGTGCTGTGGTTGGCAATTCTACTGAGCTTAAAAATGTGATTTTATTTAATAAGGTGCAAGTACCTCACTATAACTACGTTGGAGATAGTATACTTGGATATAAAGCTCATATGGGTGCTGGCTCCATTACCTCCAATGTTAAAAGTGATAAAACTTTAATAACAATTAAAGATAATAATCTACAAAATGAAACTGGACTCAAAAAAGTAGGAGCTATGCTTGCAGATAATGTAGAGATTGGATGTAATAGTGTATTGAATCCAGGAACTATAATAGGGAGAGATAGTAATGTCTACCCAAATTCTATGGTAAGGGGAGCAATTCCCGCCCACAGTATTTATAAAGATAATCAAAATATTATATTAAAAAGTTGACTAATTTCCTCTCTTGTTATATATTTATATAACGCATTAGAACGCATTAATGTGCTAAAGCGACATAACAAGGGAGGATTTATTTATGAAGAAATTATGTTCCGTTTTAATGATAGCTGTATTATCAATATCATTGTTAACAGGTTGTGGAGACAAGCCAGTCCAAGAGACTACAAGCGAAGTAGAAGCAAATGCAGAAGTAAATGCAAATGCAAATACAGAAGTAGATGCAAATGCAGAAGGTACTTCTTACAAAATTGGAGTGATTCAATTATCAGAGCATGCTGCATTGGATGCAACCAATACTGGATTCTGTGATGCCATTAAAGCTTCAGGTCTTAATGTAGAAATTGATCAAAAAAATGCTCAAAATGATCAGCCTGCTTGTACCACAATAGCGAATCAATTAGTAGCAGATGAAAACGATTTGATTCTTGCAATTGCAACACCGGCAGCACAAGCGACTGCTGCTGTTACAGAAGATATTCCTATAGTTGCAACTGCAGTAACTGATTTTGTAGAGGCTGGATTAATTGAATCTAATGAAACACCAAATACAAATGTTACAGGTACTTCAGATTTAACACCAGTAAAAGAGCAAATGGAACTTTTAACAAAAATATTACCTGATGCTAAAAAAATAGGTGTTTTATATTGTTCAGCAGAAGATAACTCTCGTATTCAAGCAGATTTGGCAAAGGTTGAATGTGACAATTTAGGGTTAGAATATGAAGTGTTTACAGTTTCTAGTTCTAATGAAATTCAAACTGTTATGGAATCAATGGTAGGGAAAGTGGACGCTATCTATGCACCTACAGACAATATGATTGCAGCTGGTATGGCTACAGTAGGTATGGTTGCTCTAGACAATAACTTGCCTGTTATTTGTGGTGAGGGTGGCATGGTAAAAGAAGGTGGTTTGGCTACCTATGGTATTGACTATTATCAATTGGGATATATGGCAGGTGAAATGGCAGTTTCTATTCTAAAAGGAGAGGCTGACCCAGCAACTACACCAATTGGATATTTAGATGCATCAAAATGTGAATTAACTATAAATGAAGAAAATGCAGCAGCACTAAATATTACAATACCTGAACTTGATTAATTAATAAACATTTAAAAAGAAGTTTTGCTTTATGCAAAGCTTCTTTTTTTCACTTTTTAAATGAAAGCGATTTGCGTGACTTTGTGGTTGTTGGCTATGTTGGCGGTTTTCCCCCTAAGATATATTGTCAGTCCGCTTTTCTAAGCATTCCGATGATCATGCTCCCGCGAGCGGGCGCAGTTAAACA
>CAZKGP010000228.1:0-4472 GCA_964552225.1 uncultured Acetatifactor sp. | reverse complement strand
GTTAAAAAACGTCGGCACTTGATTTCAGCAAGTCGCAGACGCAGGTGAAATCATAGTACCGCTACGTTTTTTGCCGAGCGAGAGCGTGGGCGAATGGAATTGTTATGACTGCTTCGTACCATTCTATATAAAAACCTAAAAAAAAATTAATAATAATAAGTACTTTTCTTGATGAAATTTATCAAAAGTTATGATATGCTAAAAATATGAGAAAAAGATTATTTAAACTAACTAATTATATATTAATTATAAGCATAACAAGTGTTTTTTTAGTTCCATTTGTAGGACAACCTTTGGTAGCACAAGCTAAAACAGCTGCGCAAATACAACAACAAATTGACGAAGATAAGAAGAACCTGGACAAGATTAATAGTGACATGGAAAAAGCCATGGAGGAACAGGACTTACTTGAAGAGCAAATTTCTGATAAGGCTGCAGAAATTGTGAATATGATGACTAGCATTGACTTGAAGAAAGATGAAATTAAGACTAAATCTGCAGAAATTGATACTAAAACACGAGCTATTGAAGTTACTCAGGCTGAGCATGACATAATGATGGAAAAAGCAGACACGCAGCATAAATATATGAAAGAAAGAGTTCGGTATTATTATGAAAATAGCGATACTTCTCTTTTGATTATATTGTTAGAAAGTGAAAGCTTTTCCGATATGTTGACTAAGGCAGAATCTATGGCAAAGGTCTATGAATATGATCAGAAAATGTTTAAGCAGTATGACGATAACAAAAAAGCGCTTCATGAATTGCAGATACAATTAGAGATAGAAAAAGAAAGTCTGGAAACTGCAAAACTAGGACTAGAGGAGGATAAGGCGGCATTAGAAAATCAAAATGTTGTATTGAATCGACTTTTGGCACAAATGAAACAAGAAAAAGGTAACTATGAAGTAAAGGTTCAACAATATAAGCAAGAAGCAGCAGCGTCAACCAAGAAAATCCAGCAGGAAGAAAGAGAGCTTCAGAAACTTTTAGCACAGCAGAAGAAACCATCAAATGCAGCAAATGGTGTATATAATGTAACTAACTTTGATGTATCTGTAATTGACAATGCTTCTGGTAGCGATTTAGGCAAAAAGGTAGCAAAATATGGTTGTCAATATATAGGAAACCCTTACGTTATGGGCGGAACAAGTTTAACTAGCGGAGCGGATTGTTCTGGATTTACATATCGTATTTATAAAGATTTTGGTTATTCTTTGCCAAGAACTTCTTATGAACAGCGTAGCACTGGTACTGGAGTGGATTATGCGAATGCACAACCTGGAGATATCATTTGCTATGATGGACACGTAGGAATTTATGTAGGCGGTGGCTATATTGTTCATGCAAGTAGTGAAAGAACAGGGATTAAGATAAGCAGGGCTGGGTATCGTCCTATTTTATCAGTTCGAAGAATTGTATAATAGTGTGAAGTAAGTGTCGCCGATGGCGGCACTTTGTTATTAACAGGAAAGAGAGTGAATAAATGTTTAGAATAGGAAGTCATATATCATCATCAAAAGGATTTTTGGCAATGGGCAAAACAGCACAATCCATTGGAGCCAATACCTTTCAGTTTTTTACAAGAAACCCTAGAGGGGGAGCCGCAAAAGAATTAAATCTAGAAGATGTAGAAGCAATGCTTGTATTCAATAAAGAAAATAACATAGGACAGCTATTGGCACATGCCCCATATACGTTAAATGCTTGTGCTAAGGATGCTGATTTGCGGGAATTTGTCTACAATACTATGGTAGATGATTTGCGCAGATTAGAATACATTCCAGGAACTATGTATAATTTTCATCCAGGCAGTCATGTACAGCAAGGCGTATCAGTTGGTATTGATTATATTGCCTCTATATTGAATCGAGTGCTACGTCCAGAACAGTCCACCACAGTACTTTTAGAAACAATGGCAGGAAAAGGTAGCGAGATTGGTAGGAACTTTCAGGAATTACGTGATATTATTGATAAAGTAGAAATTCAGGATAAAATGGGAGTATGCTTAGACACCTGCCATGTGTTTGACGGTGGCTACGACATTGTAAATAACTTAGAAAATATATTACAAGAATTTGATCAAGTCATCGGGTTAGAACGCTTAAAAGCCATTCACCTTAATGATTCTATTCATGGTCTAAACAGTCACAAAGACAGACATGAGAAAATAGGACAAGGTAAAATCGGCTTAGATACGTTTGTGGCAATCATTAATCATCCCAAGTTGCGTCATCTGCCTTTTTATCTGGAAACACCTAACGAATTAGATGGATATGCAGAGGAAATTAAATTGCTTAAATCCGCCAGACTTGTGGAGAATGGAGATTGACATGGTAATAAATAGGAAAAAGGCAGAAGAAGCATTTGAAGCTTATGTGGCTAGATATGATAGTAGCAGTGAAAAGGTAAGACTTAAAATAGAGCATACTTTACGTGTCAGTGCTCTTTGCGAAAAAATTGCCCAATCACTTAATTTACCACAATCAGAAGTGGACATTGCATGGCTAGCAGGATTACTCCATGATATTGGAAGATTTGAACAACTAAGAAATTATGGAACCTTTGTAGACGCTGATTCTATTGATCATGCTCAATATGGAGCAGATATTCTTTTTACTCAAGGGAAAATTCGTGATTATGTAGAGGATGATAGTCAAGATAAATTATTAAGAACTGCAGTACATTACCATAGTGCCTTCCGACTACCAGAAGGATTAGATGACAGAACTACAATGTTTTGTAATATATTGCGTGATGCTGATAAAATTGACATCCTTAAGGTAAATGTGGAATTTCCCCTAGAAGAAATATATAACGTAACCAGCCAAGTTCTCCGCAATGGTGTAGTAACACAGGAGGTTATGGACAGCTTTCAAGAGGAGCACGCAGTGCTCCGAAGTCTTAAGAAAACAGCAGTAGACAACGTTGTTGGACATATCTCCTTAGTGTACGAATTAGTGTATCCTATTAGTCTAAAATTAGTAAAAGAGCAAGGCTATTTGGAACAGTTGATGAATTTTGAATCAAAGAATCCGGTGACTACTAGACAGTTCGTAGAGATTAGGGAAAAGATGAATGAATATATTCAAACAATACACTGTAGTCCTGAGCCAGAAAGATGGCAAAATTTGATTACATAATGGCAACATATAAATAGTTCAATAGGAGAGACTTTGCTATAATTAAATATATAAAACATTTGTTTAGTAATGCTAGAAAAAATTTAGTTATATTAAGGAGAATATATATGACTACAACAGCTAAAAACCCAATTTTAGAAGGATTTTATCCAGACCCATCCATCTGTGCAGTGGGAGAAGATTTTTATCTAGTAAATTCCAGCTTTGCTTATTTCCCTGGTGTGCCTATTTTTCATAGTAAGGATTTGGCACATTGGGAGCAGATTGGTAATGTTTTGGATAGAGAGGAGCAAATAAATCTTCACCAATGTGGGCATTCCGCAGGCATTTTTGCCCCTACTATCCGTTATCATAAAGGTACCTTTTATATGATTACTACCAATGTTTCAGGAGGCGGCAATTTTATTGTTACAGCTTCCAATCCAGCTGGGCCTTGGTCTAATCCCTACTTTCTGGGTAAGGCTGCGGAAGGAATCGACCCTAGCTTGTTTTTTGATGATGATGGAACATGCTATTACATCGGACAAAGAGATAATACCGAAGGCATTACCTATGATGGAGATAAGGAAATCTGGGTACAAGAGCTTGACTTAGATACCATGCAGCTAGTGGGTGAAAGCAAGAGAGTATGGAAAAGTGCACTATATGGCGCGGTATGGTCAGAAGGACCTCATCTGTATAAAAAGGATGGCTGGTACTATGTTCTGATAGCAGAGGGAGGAACGGGACCAGAACATGCCATATCAGTTGCCAGAAGCCGTAATGTCTATGGCCCTTATGAAGGTAACAAGGCCAATCCTATTTTTACCCATAGGCATCTTGGTCGAGACTATGGAATTCGTTATGTAGGCCATTCTGATATTGTTGAGACCACAGCAGGAGATTGGTACATAGTAATGTTGGCCTCCAGACCTTGTGAGGGCCACAGTAATATAGGAAGAGAGACCTTTTTGGCTAAAGTGGAATGGGAGTATGACTGGCCTGTAATTAACCCTGGTGTAGGCATGTTGACAGAAAAGGTTCCTGTTAATTTACCTCCCTTTGTATTTCCTGAACCAGAAGATTTCTTCCATTTTTATAGTGAGAAACCAGATTATAGATTGTTAAGATTACGTAATCCCAAGGAAGAATATTATTCCACAACGGAAAGATACGGCTTTCTAAGACTTTATCATAGCAAGGAAACCCTAAGTCAAAAAAGCACCCCTACTTTTGTAGGAGTACGCCAGTGTCATTACAACTATACTGCATCCACAATGATGGAATTTGCCCCCTTAAATGAGTCAGAGAGCGCAGGACTCACCATATATCAAAACGATTTATATCATA